>NC_006397.1 GCF_000011085.1 Haloarcula marismortui ATCC 43049 | reverse complement strand
TCGAGTGTAAGCCAGCCGTCTGTTACGATTAATCGAGTTCTCCGTATCCGTCTCCTCTCATGAGCTCTGCAACGGCCTCTACGTTGTCGAACGCTGCAAGAAGCGCATACTCACGGGCGTCCGTCTTCGCAATGTCGTCCGTTCCGAGTTCCGAAGCAAGCTGGCTCCGAAACTCCGCTTCTCGCGAAACGACTTTATCGCGAGCGAAGAGTTCGAGACGGTTGTCTCGTTCGTCCCCGACGTTACTCCGACGGACGAAGTACGGATACTGGTGAGCACTCGTTTGGTGTGGTTCGGCATCGTTGGCCGTGGGAGTGCTCGTCGTACTCTCTTCGTTGGGACTATTGGCCCCCTTCGCTTCAGAGAAGTCCCGGCTGTCATCTACCTCCTCAGGGGTGGCTTCCTTGGGTTCCCGATCGTCCGCCTCCTCGTCTGCGATGTCATCGATTTCCTCACCGGCTTCCGCTGGCTCGTCGTCTGCTTCTTCCTGATCATCTCCGAAGCTGAGGTTACCTGATCCTGATTTGAATGAATCGCCCCCCATTAGTCAGCCACCTCCGGCTTAGCGGTGAGGTCAAACTGCATCGTCTCGGTTCCATAGTCGTCGATATCTAAGACCAGTTTGTCATCAACGTCGACATCGAACGTCTCAGTCGCAATGAACCCCGCCAGTTGCCAAAGTTTATCCAGAGTCTCGAGTTCACGGTCGGGCACTCGCCGCTCTCCCTTTTTTGAGACCATCTCCTCGTCCTCTTCGTAGGTCTTCCACCGCTCCTCTACTACTTTGAACGCAGAGCCACGGGCTTCCCACATGGCGTCCATCAAACTCTCGCGTGACCCGATCGACACTGGCGTTGCGAAGGCGTCCGTATTTTCGAACTGATCGCGATACTGCCTGTGGGCGTTTGTCTGGCCGACTCCGGATGGAACCACGCACGAAAGCCCGATTTCGATGTCCAACGCAGTCCCCATGTTCCCGACCATCTCTTCGAGACCATCAAGACTGAGACTTCCCTTTCCAGCTGGCTTGACAGGTGCCACTAATGTCCGAAGCGCGTAGATGGCATTGTAGAGCAGGTCTTCAGCGCGTGCGTTAGGGTCGATGAGGACCGCGTCGTATTCTTCGTTCAACTGCTCTTGCTCCCAGAGAAGATTGTAGAGAAGTTCAAAGCGGGGATACTCGTCTCGAGAAATTCCCTTCATGCCCGTTTCGTAGGAAATCTTCTGCTCAAGATTGGAAGTGAAATCGCCCAGCATATCGTGACTTGGAATAATATCAACACCCTCTTCAGAGGTCTCGATGAGGTTGTCGAAGTCCCCGTCTGGCATTTCAAGAATGTGCTTTACGAGATTGTCAGCTTCCGGGTCTCCACGATTCTTACCGACGTCGAAGAGTGAGGTGAGGTTGCCCGTTTGTGGGTCCAAATCGATCACGAGGACATCAAGTCCCATCCGTTTGAACCCAACCGCGAGATTTGCTGTCATGGTCGTTTTGTATGTCCCCCCAGACTCAGCGTAGACGACGGTCGTTATCATACGCTTCCTCATTTGAACTTCTGTTAGATATATCTGTGTCAGACATTCGTGACTGCTGCCTGTACCAGTTGTCTGTATCTATTATCTGTAATTGCACCTCTACCGCAAGACAGAGATCGGATTGCGCCTGATCTGGAACATTTATCTGTAGCAATTATCTGTAATAGATGTCCATACTAAGCGCCTGTAACGGCTGTATGGAACAGATGTTCGGTACAGATAATCGTCTGGAGTTACTTTAGATAGCAAGCCGCATTGATGCCAGAACAGCAATTTGTTACAGACAGCAATTACAGCTTTTTGTCTGTAATTGGTTTGGGCTAAACGTCTACACTAGTTAATGAGGGCGAGTGCCTCGCCCCACCGTGGGAGGGGGTGAAGCCCAGCAGCCACGCCGCAGCTTTTAGCAGATAATCACACGACACAACGGGTATGGAGCAGACCCTTTTCCTCACCTTCCAACTCACTGTTGAAGAGGGCGAGGAGCTGCTTGAACCCACCCTCCTCAAAGCCCGTCGCCTCCGAAACGAAATCATCTGTCTCCACTACCAAGGATAGAGTTGGGGCGAAATCAAAGACGCCGCGGTCGGGAAAGCCGCCCTCGTCAACAACACCTGCCAGCAAATAATCGACAAAGCCCAACAGGAACTCACGAACTACGACGAGGGCGATGACGAGGACTGGGGCGCACCCAACCCCTACATCCACGAACCCTATCCAATGCGGATGAACCACCGCGAAGGCTACCGCATCACCGAAACCGACGATAACACGCACCGCTTCCCCATCTCAGCGAAACCATACCACCACGCCAAAGGCAAGTTGAAGGGCAGTCCTGACCACCACAATCTTCTCACGACTGCTCTCAACAAGTCCGCGTGGCGTGTCGGTACCGCGGAACTCCTCCAACATCGTGGTGACTGACAGTTCCACATCACCGTCACCAACACAGGCGCCAATGTCCACACGCCAGCGAATCCAATACGTGGTCGGCGTGGACATCAACGAGAACCGCGTCGCACTCGCCGCGATGAACTGGGAAAGCGGCAACGTACAGGACTCGCTCGTTCTCGAATACCTGGACGTGAAGCGTCGACGGCATGAGTGCTTCACGAAGCGCAGGTGGATACGAGAGGCAGGTCAGACCGCGTTCAAGACGGTCGTGGGACAGGAGAAACGAGACTCTGTTCACGACCAACTCCACAAGATGTCACGTACCGTCGTTAGGTAGGTCTCGCAGTTCGAGAATCAGGTCATCGTCTTTGGAGACCCCAAAGACATGCGAGACTCGATTAACTACGGGACCCGGATGAACCGCCACCTGCACTCGGTGCCGTTCGCCAAGCTTCGAGATCTGATCACGTACAAGGTGGCTCGTGACGGTGTGTCGTCGGATGACGTAGACCCGGAGTACACGAGTCAGCGGTGTCCTCGCACCGCGTGTTTATACACGGAGCGTGGGAACAGGCGGGAGAAGCGGTTCAAATGCCGAGACCGTGGGTTTCAGAACCTGATCCAGAATCCTATCACAGATAATTACTACAGACGAGTATTACAGACAAAATTTACTTTGAAGCAGGCAAAGATAATAGTGGCCGCAGGCGGGGGGAGTGGCGTGCAACGCACCGTTTGGGGTCGTCATCTACGACGACAGGCTCTAGCCCCGGACCAGTCGATGCGTTTGGGGTGGAGTAGGGAGCGATTGAGCGGGGCCAGTACCTAACTAATCAGTATCTGGTTGGTATCGAAAAGTTTTGTGACTCGGGGTTACAATCTCTCTATCTGCCATTACGTCGCATTTTCTCCGCAAGGTGTGAATGCAACCACTCTCCACTCGCCGGCAACACTCTCAAAGACGCTCGCAACCGATGGTGTTCCGTGGTTGTCAGCGACAGGTTCGTTCTGTAGGTCGCGCTCCGACACTAAATTGATGCCACAGAACGAGCACCCGTCTGCTTCAAGTTGCTAGAGCAGGAGCTTTCGGCTCTGGTCGGTTTTGAGTTCGGCCAGCAATACATCGGCGCTACTCACACAACTTTCTGCCAGGCTGGGCTCGCTTCGAGTTCTTGAAGCGCCGAGCGGAGCTCTGACTGAATTGCCCCATAATACCGCTTTCGGCCAACTGGTGTCTGGATACGGATAATGGCGGTCTCACTTGTCACCTCAAACAGCGATAGCGACCACTGTCCAGCTTGATAGGACCATTTGCCGAGCTCCACCGTTTGCTCATCTTGAATAGAGCGTGTGCCCAATTCCCAGCTCTGCCGTGTCAAATGAGGTAAATGGAATGGAACAACATCAGGAAGCGTGGCAGCACGGCCGGTCTCACATCGATTGTTATCTACTGCCATAACACGAAATCTAGAATCGATCAGTAAAAACGTGTCTACTTCCCCGGCTGGAAGCGCCGACTGAGGTTCCCCTACGACGAGTCCTCGGAGGAAGGTATTTGTCGACGTTCAGATACGTGGGCTGAGTTTGAGGGCACGCTCGACTTTGTGGACAGACACGAACTCCGAGACGCTGGCCTAAGGGACATTCCAAAACAGGAGTACCACGCGGGACCCCTGAAAATCGCGATGGAATACCCCCGGCTTACAAAACTCGTCACGGAAGACCAGAAGTCGTGAAATAACGCGTATTGGGGCGAGTGGATCAGCCGACAGTCGCTGTTTATCACTTCGCATTGGGATCGAGCCAGTAGTAGACCACCGTCATTGTGAGTCCGAGCATCATTGCGTCGGAGCCGAGTGGCCTCCCGATGGCTACGCCAATCCCAAACAGTATCGACGCCGTCATGGCTCCTGTGAGGAGTGCGTATTCAGCGCGCGAACGGTTGCGGAGCCACTGGTCGAGACGGTTGTAGAGGTCGTTCATTGCTCTGTTGCATCCCGCTGATAGCTGGTGAGTACTGTCGGCAACACGACGCCAAAGCCAACGAGAACGGCCCAAGATACCCACGTGGCGACACTGCCCAGTGAGACGTACCAGAGCAGCATTGCGACGACAATGAATGGGAGGGTGGTTTTCGTCTGTCTGGAGACCATGACTTAGAGTTGTTGGATAGAAAGTGTAAGTCCACCGCTCCCGCAACCAGGCTGTTACTCGACCGACTCCAACCCAGCTATTGTGCAGTGCTGTGTTGTGTCGCTGGAAACGGCGCAAAGTTGCCCATACCATCCTATAGCTGGCCGACACTGCCGGGGTTGACGGCGAGTCCGTCACCGAAGGGCTCGGCGTATTGGATACTTCTAGACGGTCCCCTTCGGGAACTGGCCGTCCCAGAACTTCTCTGTAGTAAGGGTGTTATAGAACTGTTCACACACCATCTCCAAGACTCCTGAATCACTCAGCGCAGAGCAAAATTCTATCAGTTCGTGTAACAAACATTTGCTTGAAACGCAGCTCACGGCACTAATGCTCGGATTAGAACGCGGGACAGTCGAACTCGTCCCGCATCAAGAGGAGTGGAAACACCACTATGAAAATGAAGTTGCACACCTGAAAGCCGTTGCAGGTGAGCGACTGCTCGATTTCGAACACATCGGTAGTACCGCAATCGAAGGAGTGCCGGCGAAACCGATAATTGACATACTCGCTGTTGTCGAAGACTTGGAAGCTGTGAGAGACCTGATTCCGGCTTTTGAAGAGAGCGGGTATGAATACCGAGCCGATGACGACGTACGCGGCCGGCTATTCTTCGCCAAAGGACCACGCACGAACCGGACGCACTACCTTTCACTCGCGGAACGGGATAGTGACTTTTATGACGAAAAAATCGCCTTCAGAGAGTACCTTAGAGCCCATCCAGAGGTTGCCGAACAATATGCGTCGATAAAGCGGGCACTAGCGGAGAAGTACCCGGAAACGAGAGAGAAATACACTGCTGAAAAAAGTGATTTCATCCGGGACGTACTTGACCGTGCAATGAGGACGTAGCTCATATTGAGCGGGATTCGTTGCGGTCAGCATTCTTGGAGTCTCCCATCCACTCGGACAGTAAGGCCTTCTTCACGAGCGTAGTCTGCGACGGCCTTGAACGGGAGACCGAACGAATCAACGGTTGCCTCATGTGGGATTGGCCAGTCATCGCTGTAGGCGACATAGGAGTTGGTGGCAAGCCTGTACTCTCGACTGGCTTCGATAGGCTGCCCGTTGACGGCAACCCCCAGTAGCCGTCCAGCCTCGGTGTCGTACTCAACAGTCATTCCGCTGATGTCGCCGTGCCAGAGCCGTCCGTCCTCGCGGTGGGGACGGAAGGCAGCCTGCAAGAGGGTTCGTAGTTGTTCACCCGAGACATGGAGGACGTCTACCCTGCCGCCGAATGGGTTTACGCTGGCCACCTCGCCAGCGGTGACCTCGCCGGACAGGGGGCGACCCGTTCGGAGACCGCCATTGTGGACGAAGCTGACGTCGGTATCAGCCGCCCAGCGATAGGCGTCGGCCACGAGGTTGCCAACACGACTCTCGCCGCAGGTTCGCCGGTCAAGGTCCCGATGGATCGGGTCGTCGACAGTGGCAACAGTCTCCAGCAGACCGACATCGTCCAGCTGTTCGCGGGTCGTGTCAGCCACGGACTCGTCGATAGGTCCCTCGGCTGTCGAATGACGGGTGGCAATCGGCGAGCGATTCCCGTTGAAGAGTTCGACTTCCCAGACCACCTGTCCGTTCGCTCCGGGACGGACGACCAGTGTTCCGTCGACAACCTCGTGGCGTTCCTTGTGGACGTGGCCGCCAAGGACCGCGTCAACGCCGTCAACGGCCGCAACGTCGGTCTCTAAGTCGCTCCGTAAGTGTGCGAGAACAACGAACTGGTCGACACTGTGACCGAGTTCGCTGACCGCTGTTTGCACGCTCTCAACAGGACTGGTCACGGTCAGCTCTGACGCGCCGGTGGGTGCAATCCGGGGAGTCGCAGGATCGATTACGCCGACGAATCCGACTCGCTGGTCATCCCGATGCAGGACTGTCGTTCCGTCTAACCCAGCGAAGGGAACGCCACGCCCGCCCTCCCTCTCCCCTTCAAAAACGTTCGCGACGATCCACTTCTGTGGACTCTCTGAAACCACGTCCAGAATGGGAGCAGTCCCGAAGTCGAAATCGTGGTTCCCTACCGTCCCGATGTCGGTACTCACTGCCCGGAAAAACGGTATCACTTGACGCCCTTCGCAGTAATGGGCGAGGACACCCGGTGCAGTGTTGTCGCCGGTGCCAGCGACTACTGCGTCCTCCCCGCGGATCGACTGGATGGTTCCGGCAAGCCGACCCATTCGCACAGGGTCGTCACAGGCGTTCTCAATGTCAGAGTAGTGGAGCAACCGGACCGACATCGCTCAAAGCTGATTCCAGCGGGGCATAAAAGTGTATTTCGCTTGTGATATATTAGCCCAGGGCTCCCGCTCTGGCCCCCTCTGTGAAACCGCCTCTATTGCTGGGCGAGATACGCTTTCGAAAAATAGCCTTGACTGGCGCGTCCACCACCTGTTCCGATCCGAGTTCTTTAGCTCGATTGTTCGGCCAGCGTTTTGAGTTCCACCAGCCGCGGCAGTTCCGTGACGCCGCTAACTACGACCAGAACCGACAGCGTGTTCCGGTCGGGTGTCGGCATATCGCCGCTCCGCACCTCGGGTGACTGGAGTTCCTCCGTGAGCCATCGTCGCCCGTCGGTAACAGCATCCCGAATCAACCACGCGGGCGGCCCGGCAAACACAGCCAGGGCTCTATCGGCTGAATCCAGCTCGCACTGGGCCGTCAGTTTGCCACGCACCGCTCGGCGAAGTGTCGTCTCGACGGCGTTGTACGCCTCGATTTCGTCGACATCGTCTGCGTTGTCACCGAGAAAGCGGTTCTTGAGTTGGTCTATGACCGTTCCGTCACCGCTGCCAGCACCCGTTTGCAGATCCTGACTGGCGTAGCCAAGCGTTGTGAAACCCGCGTCTGAGAGGGTATTGATTATTTCGCTGGCGTCGACGACACTCTGGCCGACAGCGTCGGGTGCCGTCGCCTCACCTGCTGCGAATAGCGCCCCCAGCCGCGCCACAATGGTCTCGTTCAGCGTCTCGGAGGCCGACTCGACCGTCTGTCCACTCCCGAGCCACGCTTCGTTGTCGAACAGTATTTGCCCGTCGACGGTCGATTCCAGCGCCCGGAGTGCCTGCATCGTGTTCGCGGCTGCGTCGTCGTCCCTACCGGCGGGTAACACCGACAGACAGTAGACTGGAATCGAGTAAACCTCTCTGAGTGCATCAGCGATGTGGGCCGTGGCGCCGCTCCCCGTCCCGCCTGCAAGCCCCGCCACGAGGACGACGGCGTCGATATCGCTTGTCACCAGTTCGTCTATCGCCCGGCGAACTTCGAGCCGTTCGTCTTCGATGGCGGCGGTGCCGCTCGTTCGGTCCCCGTTCGTTCCGGTCCCATTTGTTTCGGAGAGTCCGAAGGCATACCGCCGGTCGGCCGGGAGTGCGTCGAGTTCGTCGAGCGCTTCGGTGTCCGTGTCGACGGCACAGGCTGCGCCGAGATACGTTGTTTCGCGGCGTTCATTGTCCTGCCATAGCCGCTCAACGATCCGGCCCCCAGCACCACCGATTCCGACTGCCGCGACTCGCATACGTCGAGTTTGGTGTAGACTGACATTAATAGTCCGACTCGGTATGACGCCCCACTGGCACTTCGTGGCATGATGAATTACAGCGGAATAGCGTCTGATTTGCACTGGCGCTTCCCAAAGCTGGTGTCCGGGAAGATACTGTCGCGTGTCGGAGGAACAGAGGCCTTTCATACGGCAAGCGCTGAGAGGGGCCGTGTCTCAGGACCTCGCCAACGAACCATCTGATACCCTCTCTGTTACTATCTCCGGCGGGTCGATGGGTGGCCTGTTTACCGGCATTGCGCTCGACAGTGCAGGTCACGACGTGACTATCGCTGAGCAATCGGCCGGCGACCTCCGAAGTCGCGGCGGCGGCATCGTCGCCCAGCAGTCAATCCGCCAGTTCCTCTCGCGCCACGACATCGTCGACCCGGCGAACATAACCACCCGAGCCAGTGAGCGGCGCTTTCTGACCGCTGACGGCGATGTGCGAACGTCGACGCCGGATTCAATGGTGTTCACCTCCTGGGACGCCGTCTATCGTCAGCTGCGAGCGGCGTTCCCAGACGACCGGTACCACACCGGCCAGACTGTCACGGGTGTCAGGGCCACAGACGGCACGGTTACATTTTCCGACGGGGACCGGACCACCGCCGATCTGGTCGTCGCTGCCGACGGCGGGCAGTCTACAGCCCGTGCGCAACTGTTTCCCGACGCCGACCCGGAGTTTGCCGACTACGTCGCTTGGCGTGGTGTCGTCTCAGAAGCGGAGCTATCGGACGCAGTCATCGACGCGTTCGACGGCCGGTTCACGTTTTATCAGGGGGAACAGATGCTCATCCTCGCGTACTTCATCCCCGGCGAAGACGGTAACACCGCCCCGGGAGACCGCCGTCTCAACTGGGTCTGGTACGACACACTCTCCGGGCGAGAGCGTGAGACCATCTTCACCGACACAACAGGCACGAGCCAGCAGTTCAGCGTGTCGCCGGGACAGCTCCGAGACCCAGTTGAAAGTCACCAGCGCGAGCGGGCCGCCGAGACACTGCCGCCCGTGTTTACCGACCTCGTTGCAACAACAGCAGCCCCCTTCGTGCAGGCAATTTACGACCTGCAAAGCCCCCAGATGACAGTCGACAGAGTCTGTCTGGTTGGAGATGCGGCGTTCGTCGCCCGTCCGCACACTGCCGCTGGCACTTCGAAGGCGGCGAGTGATGCCGTTGAACTCAAAGCCGCTCTCGACCGCCACAGTTCCCTTGGAGGCGCACTGGCGTCCTGGGATGATGCCCGAACCGACTACGGAGCGCGTCTCGTTGCCCAGGGCAAGCGAATGGGTGACGAACGGTTGTCCCTCGGGAGTTGATGGACTACCGTTCTGTGTGCAGGTTTTCTCGGGCAGATGCTTGGTACTGATTTTTAGACGCTGGCACTGTCTTCCCGCGCTGTAAGAATTGAGGGGGTGTTACTTGCCTGCTGCTTCGCTAGTCAGCATATGACACTCGTTGTGCCGTTCGACGGCTCCGAACTGGCCGAGGCAGCACTCGTCCGGGCGGCGGAGTTCGGCACCGTCTTCGAAGAGGATGTGCTGGCCGTCAGTGTCATCCGGAACGGGAATGCCAAATACGCACGGGAACACGACTGGATCGGGCCAAACGAGGACTTCGATCTGGAGGCGGTCGTCACCTCACTGCACGAACAGGTGATAGACCTGTGTCCGAGTTCGGATTTCCGCCATACAGTCGTGGATCGATACGCGCCGGCCGGGGCTGTAGCGAAAGCCATCCGCAAGCTGGCCAAGAGAGAAGACGCCTCAATGGTATTCATCGGAAGCGAAAACGCCGGGCATCTCGTTACAAGCATCAGCAGCGTTGGCGGGTCGATTGCCTCGGACGACGCCTACGATGTCGTCATCGTTCGACATCGTAACCCGTCCAAGATCGCCAAGCTCAGGAACACGTCCCCGCACAGACAATCGAAATCCGATTTCTATCTTCCGGAATAGGTAATGTTGGTTGTTCAAGCAAGCCAAGTGGTACGAACGGGCACGGCGACTTTCTGGAGCAGTGGTAGCGAGGCATCTATCTGGTCACAGCTTCGGGAAGCATCTGAACGACTTGGTGATGGGCACCCGAACCATCCGGTCACAACCGATGTGAGCGAGATGTGAATCGTCTAAAAGAGAAGCACTACCCGTGACACAGACAGAGAGGGTGTCACTCTGGGACTGTTTCGGTGTTCCCGTAAACGAGTGGGCATAATTGTGACAGTCTCGCTGACAGTTGACCGGACAATTCGCCGCTTCTGATAGCGCGTGCGTGCTGCACAGAAATCACAGAATCGACAGACAGCAAGCAGATATCACAACCGTTTTTATTACCAACTGTATACTGGTCGGTTGGGTTCTGGTCCTCGCTCCATTTCCCCTTGAATCCAATCCAGATCATCGATTGGCCCGAGTCCAGAACCTGTCGTCGTGGATGACGACTTCGAATGGTGCGTGCATGCCACTCCCCCCGGCTGCCCACCATTTCTTTGCTGACCTGCAGTGAGGAGCTGGTGGTTCTCGTGACACTTGTGCGGCTATTCGGCTGCCGCCATGCCGTGGCTCTCCAGCAGCGAAGCGGCTACAGTGCGACTTGGGCATGACGGCGTGGCTCTGGAATGCGTGTATACATTAGAATCAATCGTATACATAGTAGTGCAAGTGCCAGGGTCGGACGGGATATTCAATTCGGGAATCTAGCCTGCTCCAGTGAATCAGGGGCACTGCCAAAATCAAAACCACCGACTTGGACCCGTACTCGTAAGTTCTGGTTTGATCACTGCATAGCCTATCTGACCATGCTTTGCCCGGAGTCAGCGTGGTCAATTTTTCGGCGGCGAAAGCAACGAGCGGACTGTAGCAGACTGCTCTGGTATTCGGGCCCAGACAACAGGTCGATGTCCTATGCATCTATCCAGAAGGACCCATCTCGCGAAACTGTCTCTGGCGAGAAGAGGTCTGTCAAAACGGAGAAGGGGAAAACCAGGTTGGCAGACACTGGCGTTGGCCCCACTGGCTATATATACTCCAAATACATAAGTCTTTTGACAATAGTTCTATAATATTATCTAAGCAGATATCAGAATAATAGGCGATGCGAGCTGCGATCGCCTACATTACTTTCTTGCGCAGATAGGCCGAGATACCTTCACTGATGAGCACAAGGCCCAGAATCGAGATGAGGATCGTCAGGACTGCTTCCCAGTTGAAGTAGTTGATCTCAGTCTGCAGCGGGACACCGATACCGCCTGCACCGACGAACCCGATGATCGTTGACGCTCTGACGTTGATGTCCCATCGAAGCGTCGCGACGCTGATGAACGCCGGCTTGATCTGTGGAACGATACTGTAGATGAGTACATCAACGGGCGATGCCCCAGCTGCAGTGACCGCCTCAACAGACCCGCGGTCGATCTCTTCGATGGCTTCCGCGATTAGCTTTGCAGTGAACCCGATAGATCTGATCGAAATCGCCAGCACGCCAGCGAGGGCCCCCGGGCCGAAGATGACCACGAAGATCAGTGCCCAGATGATGACGTTCACCGAACGGGTAAACGAGATGATGAACTTACCCAGCAGGTACGCCGGCTTGTTGGGTGTCGTGTTGCTGGCACCGAGGAACGCGACCGGAATCGCCATCACGATGGCCAGTGCCGTGCCGAGGATCGAGATATTGATCGTCTCAAGCAGCGGCCCGACAATCTTTCGCGAGTATCCGACATTGGGCGGATACATCCGACCGAAGAGGTCAGCCAGCTCACGCGGGGCAGTCACGGCGTAGCCGTAATTCACTTCCATGGCGCGCCAGGCTGCGACCAGAATGACGAGGCCAGCCAGCAGCCCGAAGAACCGGAGTAAGCGCTCACGGCGATCGAACCGACTCCAGGAGTCAGTGCTGTTTGACATTATTGGATCCGCCTCCGGGCGAGAGCGCTGACACCTTCACCGACCATGACGATCGCGACGATGACAGCGATAATCGCCATGCTGAACTGGTAATCGTACTTATCGAAGGAGTTCAGCAGCGTGATCCCGATACCACCGGCTCCGACAATTCCGACGACAGTGCTGTGACGGAGATTGATGTCGAGCCGGTAAATCGACAGCCCGACGATCCGGGGCATCACCTGCGGGAGGACGCCGTAGAGATACGTCTGGACGGGCGTCCCACCGGCGGCAGTTATTGCCTCCATCTGCCCACGGTCGATATCTTCGATCTCCTCTGCGAGGAGTTTCGCGAAGAATCCGATCGTTTTGAACGCAAGTGCAAGGACACCAGCGAGTGGACCGAACCCGACCGCTTTGACCATGATGATCGCAACAATGAGCTCGTGGAGCGAGCGCGTGACGGCAACGATGCTGCGACCGACATAGTAGACTGGCTTCGGCGAGAGGTTATTCGAAGCCATAATCGCGACCGGCACGCTGACGATGATGCCGATTGTCGTGGCGACAATCGTCATCACGATGCTCTCGACGATGCCCTGAATGAGGAGTTCCCGTTGCGACGGAGTGTATGCCGGTGGTAGCATACTCGTGATGAGTTCGACACCGGCTCCGATCCCGCGAACAAATCGGCTGGGGGAAATCCGAAGGTTCCAGAAGCTATACGCGAAGAACAACAAGATAAGCCCGTAGATGAGATACTTGACTTTCTTGTTGTAGAAGACTGTGGGCCGCTCCCAAGATCCTTCAACGGTCGATCCAGATTCAGCAGCCATATTGATTAGTCACCTCGTTCGGCAATGACGTCATCAGCGTCAGTGCTGTTACCAGCACTCGGCTCTTCACGGTCCGCAATTGATTCACCGCCGCGATAGATCTCGTCTCTGGCTGCCTGATCTAGGTCGTCAGGTGGGCCGTTAAAGACGATTTCACCGTCACTGAGGCCGATTATCCGGTCCGCGTAGTCGACCGCTAGATCGACTTCGTGGATGTTGATGATGATCGGGATATCGTCTTCGTGGGCGATGTCCGTCAAGAGGCTCATGACCTCTCGGGAGGTGTCAGGGTCCAGCGCGCTCGTCGGCTCGTCAGCGAGCAGGATTTTCGGCCGCTGAATGACGGCACGGGCGATACCAACGCGCTGTCGCTGGCCGCCGGAAAGTTCATCTGCACGGTTGTTCTCGACACCCTCCAGATTCACCCGGCTGAGAATCTCGCGTGCGCGCCTGATGTCCTCCGGAGGGAAGTTCCGCCGGAACGCGTTCCACGTACTGAGATAGCCCAGGCGACCGGAGAGGATGTTCTCCATGACCGTCAGGCGCTCTACGAGATTGAACTCCTGGAAGATCATGCCCATATCGCGACGGACATCGCGAAGGGCTGATTTCTCCAGCCCGGTCACCTCTGTATCGTCAAGCGAGATGCGCCCGCCAGTTGGCTCGGTCAGCCTGTTGATGCTACGAACGAGCGTGCTTTTTCCGGCCCCGCTTGGCCCGATAATCGCAACGATCTCGTTACCACTGACTTCGAATGAGACACCTTTGAGTGCTCGATCACCGGAGTCGTACGTTTTTTCCAAATTATCTACAGTGAGCATTATTTGGGTCTCTTCTTAGCCTTCGATGTTGTCGATCTGGTACGTGATATCGTTGTTCTCCTGAATCTGGAGGATGATATCGTAGGTCGTAGCGTAATCAATCTCCGTCCACGTTCCGCGACCACCGAACACCTCCGCGATTTTGGTGTCCGAGTAGTCGTAGTCGATGAACGCCGCCCTGATACCCTCCTGAAGTTCCGGCTTCAGGTTGTAGCGGTAACAGAAACTCGTCGTGGGGAACGGATTGCTGGCCCACACGACTTTGAGGTTCGTCGGGTCGATGTTGTCTGCTTCTGCAACGCGCGTGACACAGGTGCTACAAACGGGGGCAGCGTCGTAGTCGTCGTTTGCAACGCCCAGAATGCTCTGTTCGTGGCCGCCGGAATAACTCACCTCGTAGTCTTCGCCCGGAGTGACGCCCTGGTTCGAGAACAGCGCACGCGGGGCGAGGTTCCCGGAGTTGGACGAGGGCTCGGCGTGTGCGACGCGCTTGCCTTCGAGGTCCGCCAGCGAGGAGATATCGTCGTTATCTGCCTGCGTAGCCAGCCACAGCCGATAGCCGAAGTCACCTGCCTTCGAAATCTGGAGCGAGAACGGGACAGCACCGGCCAGGTTCACAGCAAAGGGCGTCGGCCCAGTAGAGAACCCGGCGACGTGGAGGCGTTCGGACCGCATCGCCTCGACCTGGGACGCGTACGAGTTGAGGGGGAAGTATTTAACGGATTTCCCGGTCTCTTCGGCGATGTTGTCCATCAGCGGCTGCATCGTATCTCGATAGACCGCCGGGTCTTCCGTCGGCGTCATCGCAAACGCAATACGGTCCGGGTCAATGAGCTCGTCTTCATTATCGGGAGTACTCTGAACGGGGTCACCGTAGCGAGGCTTCTCGCGTTCCTCCATGTTCTTCAGGTCCTGTAGAGACCCTGTCTCGAACCCGGCCTCGATGAGCGTCTGCATCAACTGCGGGAACTCCGGATTCGACGGATCGAACTCGGGGTAATCGTTACTCTGTCCGGACCCACCGTCACCGCTACTGGACCCGTCACTACCGTCTCCGCCGGATGTTTCGGTGCTCTGACTGCTCTCCTGAGAACAGCCTGCAACGCCTGCTGCGAGCGCAGTAGCGCCGATTTTTAACACAGATCGTCGGTCAACTGGGTTCTGTTTCATTGTCGACGCAGACATATGCGAAATCTGGGTTAAAAAGTATTTATGTTTAAATCTGACAAAACCATAATTACCTCGTATCGAGTTTTAGGCTCTCTTCATATAGAATTTAGAATAAGTATCAGAATTCAGTATATGACAGGCTCTATATACTAGCCGGTAATCGAGGGAGATTTTCCGGTCTCCGCAGGGGCCATGGCGATATTCAAGCTAGCCTCAAGGCCAACACCTATTACCCATCAGTATATTTGTCTCCATATAGAACATAGTAGTATATAGACTATATAAAAATGACGGAACCACCGTTTGTAAGATAAGATGACTGTAATGAGTGCAATCGCGAATACGGCTGTTTTCGGAGGTATAGAGGGGATAACTGTCGATACTGAGATACTACACCTTTTTATTGCAGGTGCACTGGGTATGCTGCTTGGGCTTGAACGAGAGTGGGCAAACAAGTCAGCAGGAATCCGCACGTTTACGCTGACCAGTCTGGTCGGCGCTGCCGCAATGTCTCTCAACGAGACGATACTACTTGCCTCGGGAGGGGCACTGGTACTCGTACAGGGCGGATTACTCGGAATCCGGGGCATAGTCGCACAGTGGACCGGCGACGATGGTGAGCTAGATTCTGGCCTGTCCCTGACAACATCGACTTCACTCCTTGTCGCGTACGCGGTCGGGATTCTGGTTGGAGCCAACCACGTCCTTATCGGCGTCATTATTGGCATTACGTCGTCATTCCTGCTCGTCCTTCGAAGGGAGTTACACGAGTTTGCGAACCAGCTATCGCGAGAGGAAGTACGCAGCGCCGGTGAGTTTGCGATTATTTCGTTTGTCGTGTATCCGCTCTTGCCCGGCGGAACGTACGGGCCATGGGATGCGATTGATCCGAAACTGGTCTGGATGCTCGTGATCGCAGTCAGCGGGATCGGGTTTGTGAACTATATCGTGATGCAGCGATACGGCAGTAAAGGGATCGCTGTCACCGGCTTCTTCGGCGGCTTGGTGAACTCAACTGCAGTGATCGGCGAAATCGCGGGCCGGGCAAAGAACAACACTGGGATCACAGAGCTCGCGGTGGGAACGATACTGATCGCTGATGCGGCGATGGCGGTCCGTAATTTAGCGATCATCGTTGCGTTCGTCCCCGAGTCGGCAGTCAGTGTTGGACTACCACTCGGCCTGATCGCTATCAGTGGCGTCGGACTCGCATATTACGATAGCGACTGGGAGGGTGATCTGGAACTGGATTTTGACTCGCCGTTTAGCAGCGCGAACGCGCTAAAATTCGGCGTGCTCTTCCTTGCCGTCTTGATTCTCACTGCTGGCGCACAGCGCATATTCGGAACAGCCGGATTCCTGATTACGAGCTTCCTCAGTGGCATCGTCTCGAGCGGCACGACGACAACGACTGCAGTGACGCTGACGTCGACAGGACAGATATCGCCGACAGTCGCGGCACAGGGTGTGCTGGCCGGGACGCTCTCCAGTATCCTCGTGAAAATCGGGTTTGCAACGAGTATCAACCGTTCACTGCTGTCACCGGTCGTACGAAAATCGCTCTACTTGTCCCTCATCGGGATCGGTGGCGTGGTCATCAGCGTCCAATTAGTATGAACGGGCAAAGCTATCGGCGTGTTTCGAGGGTTGTCGCGGTCCCTACAGCCAAGAAAGCGCCTGTGATCTCGCCAGCAGCGGCTGCTGCGGAAGCGTCACGGTTTGAGACGGAGGATTCTAGATGACATACACAAGTGCAATTATCGACCTCGACGGTACGGTATATCGTGGTGATTCGTTAGTTGAAAACGCCGCCGAAGGCGTACAGACAGTGCGTGAAGCGGGGCTTTCGACGCTATTTGTTACTAACAAGCCGATTGACCGGCGAGAGAAGTATTGTGAGAAGCTGAACGCGCTGGGCATTGATTGCAGCAGTGATGACATAATCACGTCCGCCACTGCAGCAGCGGATTATCTATCCGCGCAGTATCCGGAGCGCAAAATCTATGTTATCGGCGAGGACGCCTTGGTTGCGGAATTGCGCGCCGCTGGGCTGGACACGACAACCGACCCAGAGCGAGCAGGCACCGTGATCGCGTCACTTGATTTCGGTTTTGATTACCAGACGCTACAGGATGCGCTAATTGCACTCACTGAGAACAACGCGGTTTTCGTTGCCACCAATCCGGACCGGACGTGTCCTGTAGAGGGGGGTGAGATACCCGATGCGGCAGGGATGATCGGAGCGATAGAGGGAGTGACTGGGCAGGAATTGGACCAGTTGATCGGTAAACCGTCCAACGTAATCCTGCAGATGGCTCTGGAACGGGTCGGTGGAGAGCCGGACCGCTGTCTTATGATCGGTGACCGGCTTGGGACAGACATCAGGATGGGAAACCAAGCTGGAATGGAGACGGTACTGCCACTAACTGGCGTTACCAGTCCGGCGGACTTAGCGGAAAGTGACGTGATTGCTGACCACGTTGTGACCGACCTGTCAGAGCTGGCAGCGATCGTAGAAAACGGATGATAGGGCCGGGCGGGAACGAGGGGCGGTAACCCGTTCCCACTGCGCCGCTGCATCAAATATCAGTCGAGCACGCCGGGGTAGTCAGCGATGATGCCATCAACACCGGCCTCGACCAGTTTCTCCGCCTGATGCCATGTCGTTATCGTGTACGGGATTACTTTCCGACCTTCCTCGTGAGCGGTCTCGACCAGATCGATCTCAGCGAAACCTGGGTCTTCGAGGTAATAATCCTCGTTGAAGAAGGGGGTGTTCATAATCATGTTGTACGGCGGCTGGATGTACTCTGCGTCCAGGTCACGGACAACAGCAAGGCCCTCTTCGATTGAATCCCAGAGCAAGTACGCTATCGGAATATCGGGGTCTGAGTTTTGGACAGACTGCAGCGCAGCCTTTTGGAACGACTGGACAATAAAGTCGTTCTCGTGAGTGGAGAGGACATCAAGTGCCTGTTCGGTAAACGGGTCCCAGGTCTCGACAGCGGATGCTGACGCGTCATCATCGGGCGAGACACCTGCAGCTTTCCACTCAATGTTGAGCGGGATGCTATCCGGAGTGGCTTCGACGAACTCGTCTAATCGGGGTATCGTCTGACCGCTGTCACGGATTTCGGCGTTCAGCACAGTCTCTACATTGTTCTCCCAGACGTATCCGGATTCATCTGTCAGGTTATCCAGCTTATCGTCGTGGAAAACGACGATTTCGAAGTCTTCGCCCTTCCAGGGCTTACCGCCCGCAGGAACGAGGTCACACTCCATCATGTCGGTGTCGTACCCCTGACTGCGACGCCCACCGTACGCTGCCTGTTGGACGGCAGCAATGGTGTTTTGAGGATACAGACCGCGGTAGCCGCGGTGTGCAGCCAGAATCGGTGTGGTAGCGATAGGCGGCTCGGTACTGTCGTGGTCGTTTTCCCTGGCAGCCCCAGTTCCAACGATGGACCCCAGAGCGGCGGCAGACGTACTCTTCAGCACAGTTCGACGGCATATGTCTGGTATTCGAACCATTCCGTGGGCCATTACCTACACAATCTATATATAACTATTGATTGGTAATATTGGTATATACCGTTTTGTTTACCTGAGTTTATTTACGCTGTAGAGAGCCAGTAATGGCTGTAGAACGGGAGTATATATTGGTATATAGTATAAATATTAGTAGAAGGGATGCTGTAGTTATGTTGAAACGACAGGTAGCGCCCGAAATAGCCGGAAGTGTCGGTGTTTGGCTTTCTCGCCAGCAACGACTCTGCGATAGGGCTCCCCTGTTATCGGGTGAGCCCAGTGTTTGTCTCGGGTTTACAGCTGTGAATTCAGATGGTACAATCGACAGTGCCGGCTTGTTCGAGTGATTGTGCCGCCGCTGCATGATAGATGGCTTCGCCCGTCTGTGGATCGAACAGGTGGAGTCGCTCAGCATCAAGCGTCAACGCGACTTGGTCTCCCGGCTCGACGGCGGTTCGAGGCTCTGCGTGCAGCTTGAACGCCTGATCGCCAGTCCGACACTCCAGCAAGAGGCTATCACCGAGCGGTTCGGTAACCGTTATCTCAGCGGTAAACGAACTTCGGTCGGCCGAATCAGCTAACGACAGGCTCTCGGGCCGAATGCCCAGCAGTGCCTGTCCTCCGGCTGCTGTTTCCAGTCCGTCACCCTCGGGTAGCGGTACGCGAAACGTCGGACCGACGGCCTCGTATTCGCTTCCGTCATGGATGATATCCACAGAGAGCATATTCATCGCGGGGTCGCCGATGAACTCCGCGACAAACCGGGTCTCTGGATAGTCATACAGCCGCTGTGGACTGTCGACCTGCTGGATGCGGCCGTCGTTCATCACGACCACCCGATCACCAAGCGTCATCGCTTCTGTCTGGTCGTGAGTAACGTAGATAGTGGTGGTGCCAAATTCGCTGTGGAGTTTCGCCAGCTCAGCCCGCATTTTGATGCGGAGTTTGGCATCAAGGTTCGACAGCGGCTCGTCCATGAGGAACACCTCTGGGTCCCGGACCAGTGCCCGACCGAGTGCGACTCGCTGTCGTTCGCCGCCGGATAACTCACCGGGCGTCCGGTCGAGGAGGTCCTCGATGTCAAGCACCGCTGCGGCTTCCGCCACTTGGCGGTCGATTTCCTCGTCACTGAAGTCGCCGGCGGACTTCATCCCGAACGTGATGTTCCGGCGCGCGGTCATGTGAGGGTACAGCGCGTAGTTCTGGAACACCATCGCAACGTCCCTGTCTTTCGGTTCAACCCCGGTGACATCCTGATTGCCCATCTGAATCGTGCCGTCAGTGGCCTGCTCTAGCCCGGCGATCAGCCGGAGCGTGGTGCTTTTGCCACAGCCACTCGGCCCGACCACGGTCACGAACGCTCCGTCCGGGATCTGGAGGTCGATATTTTTCACGGCGACGACACCATCGAATTCCTTTCGTACGTCCTGTAAGGTTACGTCAGTCATAATTTTCTCTCATTTTTGTTGAATCGTGAACGTCTCCAGCAGCTGTCGTCGGAACAGCACTAGCAGCGCCAGCGGTGGCAACAGGGTCAGCATCGACCCGGTCATCACCATGGACCAGGCCACTTCACCGGTGCTGGCCTGGCCGCGAAGCAGACTCAGCCCGACCTGTGCGACCTGCAGGCTTTCAGCGTTGATGATCACCAGCGGCCAGAGGTACTGGTTCCACGTGTAGACGAACATGATCACCGACACGCCCACGAGAACGGCGCGGGACATCGGAACCAGTACCGACCACAGAAACCGCAGCGGCCCGACACCGTCGACCTTTGCCGTCTCAACGAGCGAGGCTGGAATCGACAAGAAGTGCTGGCGCAGGATGAACACGGTCGTCGCGCTGGCCAGATACGGGACCGTGATCGCGAAGAAGGTGTTACTCATGCCGAGCTCTGTCGTCAGGCGATACAGCGGCACAAACCTGACCGGGACCGGGAGCAAGAGAGTAAAGAGGATAAACAGGAACACGGCGTTCTTGTACGGGAACCTGTAGTAGACGATCACCAGCGCGGCCAGCAGCGACACGACCAGTTTCCCGACGACGACGGCAACAGACATCAGGAACGAATTGAGCATAAATCGCCAGAATTCGAGGCCAATGAGCGCACGCCGGTAGTTCGACAGCGCGTGGCCGCCGGGAGCCAGATCGCCGATAGACGTAACGATACCCGCCCGCTTCGTGGAGACGAGTGCCGCGATCAACACTGGCAGTATGATCAGGAACACGATTGTCGCTGCAAGCACGTGCAGCGTGAGCTGCTCCGTCTCGAATCGCCGAATGCGTTCACTGGTAGTTCGTCCCGCAGACCGGGAGGGCTCAGCAGCGGCGGTCAACGCAGTAAGGAGTGAGCCGAGCATTTTATCCTCCGTAGTAGGCATATCTGTCGCTCAGCCGGAACTGACCGTACATCAACAGCCCGACGGCGACGAACAGCACAACGGACTTCGCCGAGGCGAAGCCGAACTCGTAGAACTGGAAGGCGGTCCGGTAAAGGTCATAGATGAGGATGTTCGTCGCACCGGCGGGCCCACCCTTGGTCATGAGGTCGACCATCGCGAACGTCCCGAAAAAGCCGTAGATCGTGTTCATGATGACCAGAAACACGAGCGTCGGCGAGATGATCGGGACGTACACGCGGAGCAGTCGCCGCGTTCGGGAAACGCCATCGAGTTCGGCGGTCTCAGTCAGCGACTCGGGGACGTTGCCGAGTGCGGCTGTCATGAAGATAACGTTGTACCCGACCTGCTTCCACACCGCGGCGATCAGCACGACGACGAACGCCTGCGGACCATTGCTGAACCAGTTGACATCGACGCCAAAGGCCTCGATGTAGCTCGTGAAGATGCCGATGTTCGGGTGTGCAATGAACAGGAACACAAGCCCGGCGACGGCCGGCGGCAGTGCGTACGGCCAGATAACCGCCACCAGATACAGTCCCTTTCCGACATCAATCTCGTGGATAAGGAAGGAGATGCACAGGGCAACGGCCATCACGCCGACGACGACACACGCAGCGAACAGTACCGATATCAGGACGCTCCGGAGATACTCCGAGGAGCTGGCTAACCGTCTGTAGTTCTCTAGCCCGACGAACACGTCACCTCGGGCAAGCGAGGCCCGGTACAAACTGAGTCCAACTGCACGGACCGTCGGGTAGTAGAGGAACACCAGCGATACGACCATCGTCGGTAACAGCAACACGCCGGCCTGCAGGCGGTCTGTGAAGACTTCGCGCGTGGACATTAGCTGTAGTATCGGTCCAGTTCGTCCTCGACAGCCGACTTCAGCTCGGAGAGCCCCTCGTCGACGCTGACATCGCCACTGAACAGCTCGACTGACATATCTTGAATTGTTGTCTGGACCTGTCGAGCTGGGCCGATGAGCATTCGCTTCGTCGCCGGCGTGCTCTCGGCCTGTGTCAACTGGTCGAATGCGGTTCGGTACATTGGGTTCTCCGCAAACCAGCCGTCGTTTTCGAGCTGTTCGACAGCGCTCTGTCGGATCGGGTAGTAGCCGGTCCCCTTGTGCCAGGTGATCTGTGACTCCGGTCGTCCCATGAATTCGAGGAAGCTGCCGATGTCGTCCTGGCGCTCCTGTGGCAGTCCGGAGGGAACGAACCACGAAGCACCACCGATAACCGGCCCGGTTCGGTCACCGTCAATTGTTGGGTAGAAGGCGTTGTCCACCTCGAATCCGTTCTCCTCCGCGCCGGAGCGGATACCAGTGACCGATGCCGTCGAGGTCATCAACATAGCGGCTTTCCCGGTAAGGAATGTGGACGTTGCTTCCCCCCAGGCCTCGATCCCGGGGTTGCTGAACAGACCGTTGTCAGCCATTTCGTGCCACCACTCGTACAGCGACCGGGCCGTACTGTTGTCCGTCTGCATCGTCGTCGGTTGGCCGGCATGGCCGTTCTCGGCGTCAAGTAGCGTCTGTCCGTCGACGGAGTAGAAGTGCTCGACGAACCAGACGTGGTTCGGCCAGGTGAGCCCGGCTTCGGTGACTCCTTCGTCGACGAGCGTCTGTGAGTAGCTACGCACTTCCTCCAGCGTGGTCGGTGGGCTGTCCGGGTCAAGCCCGGCTTCCTTGAACGCCGACCGGTTGTAATAGAGAATAGCGTTTGAGTTGTTGAACGGCATCGATGTGAGCGTATCATCGATGGTGAAAAACGAGGTCACGTTCGACAGAAAGTCATCGACCGGGTAGTTGTCGGAGAGCAAGTTCTCGACGGGCTCGACTGCGTCCGTATCGAGGACTTGCTGGGCGAACAGACTGTCGATCTGGAAGACATCAGGGACCTCGCCGGAGTCGAGTGCGCTCAGTGTGTTCGTCAGCACTCCCTC
The DNA here is from genome assembly GCF_000011085.1 of Haloarcula marismortui ATCC 43049. Taxonomy (NCBI): domain Archaea; kingdom Methanobacteriati; phylum Methanobacteriota; class Halobacteria; order Halobacteriales; family Haloarculaceae; genus Haloarcula; species Haloarcula marismortui. The sequence goes on along the minus strand of NC_006397.1, from coordinate 265,299 downwards.
GTAGGAGTCCTGAAACACGAGGTTGGCGTTGATGTCTGTCTCGGACTGGAACTGGTCGACCAGCCCCTGCAGCGTCTCACCGTTGGTCCCGCCCATGGCATGCCAGATAGTGAGACTGTCTTCATTGACCGGTCGGACGCTGGCACCGCTGCTACTGCTACACCCCGCTAAGCCCACGGTCCCGACCGTGAGCGCAGTCCCTGAGGCTTTCAACACCGACCGCCGCGATACACCGTCGTACCCGCCACCACTTTGCACCATATCCTGTGCGACCAAGGCATGAAGAATGAATGATTATAATTGGTCTCTATACTGTCCAATATGTATATAAAGGTATTATGATAGGACAGTAGGCGCTGTCCGTTGCGATGGCGGCTACTGCGTGTCTGTCGGTCCGGAAACACGCTACCGAAGTTCCGGTCCAGTCACGTCATATCAGAAACGCATGAATCGTAGTCACACCGTCAGTGTGCGCCTTTTGACAATTATAGGCACTGATTCGGCGTATGCTGAACCAGCCGTTAATTACGTTATCCGCTTACCGGGCGGTGTGACACTGTTCGACTCGACGACACTCAACGAGCTGCCATTAGATAACCGAGTTGGCCTTGCTCCGATGACACGGGTGAGCGCCACTGACGACGGCCGTGCGACGGCGGAGATGGCCCAGTACTATCAGCGGTTCGCTGACGGTGGGTTCTCGTTTCTCATTACAGAGGGGACGTATCCCGACGAAGCACATAGCCAGGGGTATCTGAACCAGCCCGGACTGGCGACCGACACGCAGGCAGCGTCTTGGCAACAGGTTACGGAGACAGTCCACGAGGCTGGTGTCCCGATTTTCGCACAATTGATGCATGCCGGTGCACAGAGTCAGGGGAATCCGCATGTTGCGGGGGAACAGACGATCGCCCCCTCAGCGGTACAACCGGACGGGCAAAAGGCCGAAGCCTACGGCGGAAGCGGAGACTTCCCGACGCCCAAAGCAGCCACGGTCGATGAGCTTGCCGACATCCGTGATTCATTCGTCACCTCGGCGCAGAACGCCATCGACGCGGGGTTCGACGGCGTCGAAATCCACGGTGCGAACGGGTATCTCCTTCACGAATTCCTCTCGGCTGACTTCAACCAGCGTGACGACGAGTACGGCGGTGAACCCGCAAATCGGGTACGCTATCCGCGCGAGGTTGTCGCTGCGGTCGACGAGGCCACACCTGCCGATTTCGTTGTCGGTATCCGAGTCTCACAGTCGACGGCCCTTGATGAAGACCACCGGTGGCCCGAAGGCGAGGACGCCGCCGCGGTGTTCTTCGAGGAACTGTCGGCGGCTGGGGCCGACTACATCCACGTTACTGAACCCGATGCGACCACGCCAGCGTTTGGCGACGATGGACCAACCCTGGCCGAGGCCGCGGCCGAATACGCCGCGGATGAGACGGTCATCATCGACAACGGCGGGCTTGGGACGCCTGACGCGGCCCGCGAGAAGATCGATGCCGGTGCCGACCTCGTAACACTGGCAACGAGTGCACTCGCCAATCCGGATTGGCCTGACAAAGTCGAAGCGGGCGAGGAACTGACTGCGTTCGACCCTGCAAAATTCCTCGCGCCGTCCGCTGCACTCTCCGAGCATGAAGTGCAGACAGGCGGTGCCTCAGCCGACGACTGAGAGTGATTGCTGTGAGACAGTCTCCGCTCGCTCTCAGAGAGTCAAACTGTTCGACACAGCGGCCATAGCTGTCAGGGCCACGTGTCTGAAAGCCGTGTGATAAGGAAAACAGCCGTTCCAAGAGACCTCTTCTCTGCGGGCCGATAGAAAACGATGTGTGTAGTTTGCCAGCCGAATACATCAAAAATATAGAAAATGAGAACGACTAACTAGGTCTGTTGAGACGTGAGTGGTACAGATGCCAGAGCCAGTCATCGCATCGGTCGGTGCCTCACCGCTCGGCCGCACAGACCTCCCGGGCCGCGACCTGTTCTCAGTGGCCCTTGCAGAGGCGTTCGACGAACTGCCCGACCCCGCCGAGATCGTCGAGGCGGTGTACGTCGGGAACCAGTCGGAGAGCTACGAACACCAGATCATGCACGGGACGCTACTGGCCGAATGGGCCGGCCTCCGTCACGTCCCCGCCGAGCGGGTTGAGGGGTGTGCCGCCGCGGGCGCGCTCGCGCTACGCCATGCAGTCAAGGACGTTCGCAACGGCGAACACGAGGCGGTGCTTGCCTGCGGCGTCGAAAAAATGACGTCTGCGGGCACCAGCGGCGCGACAGATGCGCTCTCGGCGGCATTCGACCGCGCCATCGAGCAACGCTCCGGCATCACCGCACCCAGCCAGTACGCACTGCTCGGCCAGCGGTACCTCTACGAGACCGACGCCACGGAGCGAGACCTTGCCGAGATCGCAGTGAAGAACCACGCCAACGCCGCTCGCAACCCCCGGGCGCAGTTCCCGAAAGAGATCGACGTGGCGACCGTGCTGGAATCGGACCCCGTCGCCCCGCCGCTGAAGCTCTACGACTGTGCGCCGGTCGGAGACGGTGCCGCCGCCGTCCTCGTGACGACCGCCGAACTGGCGGCCGAGCTTGACCAACCACAGGTGCGCGTCGCTGGCAGTGGGGCTTCTGCGAACAACATCGCGGTCGCTGAGCGAGATATGACCGATATCGCGGGCGCTCGCGTTGCCACCGAGACGGCCTACGAGGAAGCAGGCATCGACGCCACGGCCGTCGACATCGCGGAGGTCCACGACGCTTTCACCGTTTGCGAGGCGCTGCTTGCCGAGGCCGCCGGCTTCGCTCCCGCAGGAACGGGCTATCAGAGCTACCTGCCACCAGCGGAGCGGGCTGACGGCTGGACGGACGTGCAGTTGAGCCCGAGTGGGGGACTGAAGGCCCGCGGTCACCCTATCGGTGCCACCGGGCTCTTGCAGGCGCTCGAAGCCTACGAACAGCTCACGGGCGGTGCGGGCGACCGGGCAGTCGAGGGTGCCGAGACAGCTCTGTTGCTCAACGAAGGGGGCGTCGGGGATGCCGTCACCGTCAGCCACGTGCTCACGACGGCGGAGGCACCATGACGGGCAGCGACCTCGATGCGACCGACCCGCGGACGCTACCGGGCTTCTTCGACGCCCTCGCAGACGGCGAACTTCTGGGCGGAGTCTGTGCGGACTGTGGACAGGTCCTGTTGCCGCCGCGACCGGCCTGCTACGCCTGTGGCAGTCGCGCTGTCGACGTCGAATCGCAGTCCCGCGAGGGCCAGATATTCTCGTACACAGCGGTCCACACGCCGCCGCCGGCCTTCGAAGCGGACGCGCCCTACACGGTCGCCGTCGTGGAACTCGCGGACGGTGGCCGCCTGCTTGGGCGCGTCGCCGCCGACTACGCCGATGTCACCATCGGGGACCCGGTCGAACTCACGGTGCGTGAGCCGACGGCCACAGAGCAGGAAATCGCCCTTGACTACGAGACCGACTGGCCGGTTCACGTCTTTGAGCCGCGATGATAGACAGGCGACGGTGAGACAGTGTCAGCCACCGTAACCCGTCGACGCTGCTGATGGGGTGTACGGTTATCGTCGGCAGATTCGGAGCGGTCGGTCAACCAATGTTTCCGTCGTCGATCTGAGACCAGGTATCCAGACCGACGCGGAGAGCGGCTTTGAGCGCCCCGAGGACGACGGGACCGAAAAGCAGTCCCATAACCCCGAATGCGTATGCCCCGCCGAGGATACCGAGGAGGATGACGGCCGGATTGAGCTTCGCGTACCTGTCGACGGCGAACGGCCGGAGATAGTCGTCGGTGAGTCCAACAATGATGACACTGTAAAGGAATAACCCGACAGCAAGCAGGGGCTCGTCCGTGGCATACAGGTAGATTACCGCCCCACCCCAGACGGGAATCGTACCGATGAGTGGAACCATCGCGAGCACGACCATGACAGCCGTCCAGAACATCGCATTGGGGACGCCAGTGGCGGCGAGTCCGACTCCGGCGACAATTCCCTGAACGATGGCAACGAAAACGTGGCCAAAGAGCACACCCAACATCACGTCGTCGATCTCGGCATAAAAGTCACGCTGGACATCCACTGGAAGTGGCACCGTTCGGTGGAGCCAGTCGACCAGATCATCGCCGTCTTTGAGAAGGTAGTAGATGAGAAAGAGTGCTAACGCAATCCCGATGAGATGGAAGGTGATCGTACTGAACGCCTGTGTCGACCGTTCGACTATGATCGTCCCGATGTCCCGCCCTGAGCTGACGAGTTCACCGGCGATGTCGACCTCAACTCCGGTTAGTCCCTTGATCCGTGATTCGAGTATGTCGAGTTGCACCGGATCGGTGCCGAACTCTCGGAGTATCCGGTCGGCACTCTCCATGATTGATGCGAGGACGACGACGACCGGTGCGACGAATCCGGTGACTGCCAGAGTCACAAGCGAGAGGGCAGCGAGCATCGGGGAGACGTACGTTTCGAGGCGGATCTGCAGCGGATAGAGGACGTAGGCGAGGAGGACGGCACCGAGAATGTACTGGAGAAACGGCCGTATCAGCATGGCTGATAGCACGAGGAGGGTGACGATGAGGGTGAGGACAAACCCCTTGCTGAGGTTCACGACTGCGAGTTTAACGACCGATGACAAAAAGATTCGATATCTTCACAGCGGTCTGTGTTGTCTCCGGTGTGTCATGGCAGTCGTTAGCAAACGATCGATGGGCGGTTCGAACACGATAGTGGTACTTCCGTGTCAGTCAGAACATGACAGACAACGTCTCAGCGTGTGCGGAGTAATTACTCGATTTCTAGCTGCCCACTTCCGCTGCCGTCCCCGTCATCAGTCTCGTCCCATTCGAGTTCGAACTCGACACTCAGTTCAGTCATGTTACCTGCTGGACCTTCACGCTCAGCTTTGACTTCAAAGGTTGGCCGGGCAGGGGGAGCCAGCGTTACAGTCTCAGAGCCAGCTTTCAGGGTGATATCGGCTCCGCTGTCGAGATTGTCCGCGACTTTCCGGAGGTACGATGCAATTGCTTCTCGGCTCTGGTCACTTTCTGACTTGAACAGAACTTCTTCAGGCATACGGGAGGTGGTACACAGCCTGTCCCAATAAACCCGCCCGCCGGGCGACTACATTACATACAACTTCCGGCCTCCCGTCCCGGAACGGTCAGGAGGCTCGGCAACATCTATCTCGAAACCAATCTCGCCTACTCCTGCAGCTGTGCAACCGTCTTCGCGTTAAAATAGCCAGCTTCCGACATCTAGATGATGACAGAGTTCACGTTTCACGGTCTTGCTATCGGCCGAGTCGAACCAGACCGCAATCTCGTCGACTCTGTCGCTGACGAACTCACCACTGGGCCAGCATTGCTGTGCGGACAGGCAGACGAACAGCTACCCGTCACGGCTGTCCGGAGACTGGAGTATCAAGAGGGGGAGGGCATGCCGAATTCAGGCGGTGTCGTCCGCGCGGACTGCAGAGCACATCCAGTTAACGGCTCCCCTGAAGGCCCGCGAATGGGTTTGACAGCAACGCTGTGATGCGTTCTGTGCCGATAGTCACTCGGCCGCGCGATCCATCGGGTCTTCGAGTTCACCGGTGATCGCCTCGAACGCGTCTGTCGCAGTGAGGAGACCAACGATATCGTCATCTGCAACCACGAGGGCGAGTTCCTGATTTTCGGCCTGACACCGGTCGATGAAGTCACTGATAGTCGTTTTAGCAGCGACGGTCAGCGGCGGGGTTGCCAGCTCTTCCAGTGTGGTTGCCCCCGAATACAGCATTTCGTAGTTGTGCAACACCGTCGGCGCGTAGACGACGCCGATGAACGAGTCAACTGAGTCTTCGATCAACGGAAAGCGGACGTATGGCATTCCGTCGATCCGGTCCATGTTCGTCTCGAAGTCGTCAGTCGTCGAGAGCGCGACGATGTCACTGCGAGCAACCATGATCTCACTGACTGGTGTCGCGCCGATATCGAGGGCATTGATAACTTCACTCCGTCGCTCTTCGGAGATATCGAGGCGGCTGAGTGACTCACCCATCTCGCTGCGCAGTTCGGCGCGAGTGGTTGCGGGAGCGCTTTCGGCTTCCGATTCAGTCCACGAACGGGATATTTCGACGCCGAAGAGGCCCAGCAACGCCTTGGCCACCCAGTCCGCTGCGATGATTACCGGATACATGAGTTTTGTCCAGACGTACAGCGGGCCCGAGCCGTATCCGGCGACGAGCTTGGCACGCTCGATTCCCAGATACGTCGGTGCCTGCTCGCCGATGATAACGTGCATGAGATTGACCACTACCAGCGCGAGGAGCACGGACAGCGTCGTGTGTCCGCCGCCGGTGACGCCAACCGCGCCCAGCAGGGGCTCCAGCACTGCTGTGATAGCCGGCTCAGCGACAACTCCCAGCCCGACACTACAGATGGTGATTCCGACCTGACAGCCTGTGAGGAATATCTCCAGCCGCTTGGTCATGTTCCAGGCGCGTTCAAGTCCACGTCCGTTGCCGAGAAACGCGTCCTCCTCAAATTGCCTGACGCGGGTCATCGCGAACTCGGTCGTGACAAAGAAGCTGTTTCCCAGAAGTAAGGCGACACCACCGAACAGACGGAGCCACGTTACCAGCGAGATAGGCATCAAACGCTGGTTTCTCTGGCCGTTATCTAAATCTACTGCTGCTACGCCGTGGTCGGACGCCCTATATTGGTTTCCACCTCCAGCAGTCGATACTGAATGCCTAGCGCCAGACTCAGTCAGCTGTTGAGTCGGAACTCGGTGAAATAGTACAGAAGGCTGACCTTCGGGAAGCCGCGGTCATTATCGGTTTAGCGCAGGTTGTTGACCTCGCCGACATTCTCGAAGAGTGGGGATACGGACAGTAGAGCAGTCTTGCGATGCTGAAAAAGTGTGACCCGCATTCGTCTTTAGCTAAGACTCACACCTCGGTTGTGTAGCGGTAGCGAGCGTCTCTTGTAAGATCGGTCGTTGTTGGTGGATCTTCTGAGCATCCTCGATCAGCCGCTCCAGCAACGGCGGTGGCGAGTAGCCGAGGTACTCACCGAGTTCGTGGAGGATGAGCTGGGCGTGCGACCGGAAGGTCGCCGCCCAGCGTTCCGGCGGAAACACGATCTCATCGTCGGCCTGCTCGGTGACCAGATCCAACAACTCTCGGCTCACCAGCAGTGACAGCAACGCAGCGTATAGTAGAATTTTCACGACATCAGGGTTGTTCGTGTCGAATTCGTCCAGTTCGTACTGCGTTTTCAACTCACGGAACAACGTTTCTACCTCCCATCGACACCGATACAGCGTCGCTAGATCCGCCGGGAGAAACTCCTCTCTCGGCAGATTCGTGATGTACAGGTGGTAGTCGTCGGCGTCCTCGTTGCGGACGCCGACGACGCGAAACCGCTTCGTGTCCAGCGACCGAGTTCCCTCGTACTGGCCGCGCTTGAATTCTGCTTCCACCTCTACGTCGATGTACTTCCGCGAGAGATCATTGACCACGTCGTGGATCTGCTTGCCCTCCAAGGGAATGGCGCGGCCGCGCCATTCCCGTAATTCCGCCGTTATCACCGGATTTGCGTTCTGCTTCAGCCGACTCACAAAGTAGCCGTCGTTCTCGTCGATCAACGCAAAGCGGCGGTATTTGAAGTACGCCCGATCAAATAGAACCAGTCGTCCTTGCAGCCACGATCCCGTCTTGAACAGCGCGCTGTCGTGCGTTTTCTCATCAGTCACATCGATCCGTTCAATCGTCTGGTCGGTGGCGTTGTGGAGCAGGTGGAGCTTCGCTCCAGCCTGCTCCTCGTGGCGGGCTTGAAACTCATCAGAGAGGAACTCGTGCAACCGCAACACGGTTCCATCAGCGATCATCACGTCCCTGAATCGGTCGATATCAGCGTCAACAGCATCAGGGACAGCGACCTCGTCGAGCGCGGCCTCGACGAGGTCGCGGAGATACTCTGCAAGAGTAGGCGTCAACCGGTGATAGAAACCGCCAGAAGAGATCGGTTCGTCAGCTGTAGCGTTGTAGCAGCGTCTAAACCCAGCGAGTGTTCGGCTCTCGCCTGCGGCGAAGCCGAACACGAGCGCCCACACGAGGACAGGAATCTGAAGCTTGCCCTCTCGCTCGACCACGCCGAGTTCCTCGGCGTGCTCTTCGAGGAACTCGGAGGGAAACAGTGTAGTGAGCCGACGCATGATTCTCGACGAGGAGGTGTCAGTGTGCACAGCGGACTCCTCCTCATTCCTCTCGAAAAGTAGCCTCGATAAGCCGCTGCTGTCACGTGGTTCGTCTCTTAGCTAAAGACAGATGGTGTGACCCGAAAACGGCTGTCTAGTGGCTCACGCGAAAATCTCGGCGCGTCGTGAAATCTGGGTAGAGAGCGCTTCCCAGCAGTCCGTTCTCCGATGTACGTGTCTGAAACGGAGAGCATCGCTGAGTGGTGAGGCTGCCGACGCCGACCAGCAACCGCTTAATACAGCCTGGCCGATTGTGATGGCGTCCCCTCGCACTGCAGTCGGTCTGCCGCAGTCTCGGAGAAATTACTCTTCACGTCGCTGTGAATCGTGTTTACTGTCGTGGGAGGCGACAGCGAAGTGAGACTGCATCTCGCTCGAGCCAATGCCATCGACATCCAGCGGGAGTCATTGCACTTACCCAGAAGTTAGTTACTAGCTTAGCCTTTGGTTAGCGCACGCTCTTTACACGCTACAGCAACAGTTTGGCATGCACTGTTGGAGACAAGAGAGGAGCATATACCGAGGCACGGAGTGATGCAGGGCAACACAGATTCCGGGGACAACCATGCGAGTGTCCTGCTCGTCGGTGCAACCCCAATGGATGCCAGAGTGATCTCTTGTGGGCTCAAGCGCGAAGACATCTCAATGGACATTGCAGCAGATGTCCGCACAGTAATCGACCGCCTGACGACAATGTGTGAGGACGAGACCACTGTGGCGTCCTCCTGTCTCGTCGCTATCGACTTCACGACGGCCCCGGCCGACGGGCTAACCGTGCTCAACGCGATACGGGCGAGCCCCCGACTGCAGACGCTTCCAGCTATTGCGCTTGTCAATCACACAGTGGCCCCAGACGAGGCGAAAGAGCGCATACAGAGTGCGTACGAGCACGGCGTGAACGGACATATCTCGGGTGCCAGCGACATTGAGACCTACGCCGATGCCATTCAGGAGTTCGCCGCATTCTGGTTCAGCCAGGTGTCGCTACCGCCACAGTCGTTATATTCCGACAGTGCAACAATATCGTATGACTGATGTCTTTTCGGACGCTGAAAGTCCGCTCTTACCCGAATCTCTCCAGCAGAGCGTGTCTCTCGTCTCAAAGAAGTGGCATCCGGCCATCATCCGCTGTCTGGCGACGAGCGATGGACTGGGCTACAGCGACCTCGAGGACCGACTGGACGGTGTCTCCGCGAAGGTCCTAACCGACGCGTTATCTGAGCTTCAGGAACACGATATCATCGACCGGACCGAGGTCAGCCAGCAACCCCTCCGCGTTGAGTATACGCTAACCGAACGTGGGGATGAATTGGAGGGAGTCATTCAGTCGCTCGCGGACTGGGGCGAGACACATCTTGACAGTAACGATGAAGAACGCGTTGTCTTGATAGCTGACGACGATACGCGTGTCATCACCATGCATGAGACGTGGCTGGAAGACGAGTACACTGTCCGGACAGCACGAGATGGAAAGGAAACGCTAGACCAACTCGACACGGACGTGGATGTCGTCGTCCTTGACCGACGGATGCCGGGACTGACGGGTGATGAAGTGCTCGACTGGATCCGCTCGCAGCGCTACGACACTCGCGTGGTTATGGCCACTGCCGAAGACCCAGAAGTCGAAATCCTCGAGATGGGGTTCGACGAGTATCTCACCAAGCCGGTGCTGAAAGATGAGTTACAGTCGGCCGTGGCGAACCTTATCGAGCGAGCCGAGTACAACGAGCAAGTCAGGGAGTTGCTGGCACTCCGGTCGAAGCTAGCGCTGTTGGAGGCGGAAGTGCCGGGTGACGAGCTGGCAGCCGACGACGCGTACACCCGCTACCAGAAGCGCCTCGAGACGCTCGAACACGATATCGAGAACCCCTCAAAAGCCGCTGAAACAGCACTCGAACAACTACGGGCAAACAACACACAATGAGCACTGACAATATCGCGCAAGAAACAACACCTGAAACTGTCTTCGGCCGCATCGACGAGGCGGTTTTTGCGCTCGATACTGACTGGCAGTTCACTTACATCAATCAGCAGACGGCCGCGCTTGTCGACCGCGACCCGGCGACACTTCTCGGGGAGTCGCTCTGGGAGGTGTTTCCGGACAGTGCCGACTCGGCCGCGTTTGACGCGTGTCACAACGCGGTCGAGACACAGGAACCCTGTCACTTCGAGATGGTGTTTGGCCCCCGTGACACCCGATTCGTAGTGCATGCATACCCGTCGAATGATGGGCTGACCGTGTGCCTCCGCGAACTGACAGCGGAACGCGAGCGAAAACTCGAACTCCAGCGCAGTCAACAGCTGTTCGAGTCCGTGTTCCACGAGACGGAGGACGCTATCATCGTTGCCGACACCGACCGCCGAATCACTGATTTCAATCCCGCGGCGGAGCGGCTATTCGGGTACGACGCGTCCGAGGTCATCGGCGAGAAGTCACAGTTGTTGTACGCTGATCCCGAGACGTTCGAGCGCCAGGGTGACAAACGGTTCAACGAGCAAGCCCCGCAGCGCCGCGACCGATACGTCGTCGAATACGAGCGGGCGGACGGGACAACGTTCGAAGGAGAAACAGTCGGAACGCCGCTCAAAAGAGAGGCGGATGGGACGTTCGCGTTCTTCGCGACGGTCCGGGACGTGACGAGCCAACTCAACTACAAGCGCAGCATCGAGCAGCGCAATCGCGCGCTCAAGCAGTTTCACGATATAACGACTGACGAGAAGAAACCGTTCGCGACGCAGGCGGCGGCAGTGCTCAAGCTTGCGGTCGACTATCTCGATGTTGAAACTGGTGTGATAGCTGAGATAGACGGGCAGACGCGGATTCCCCGTCACGTATTCACCGCTGGGGAAGCGGCAACAGCCACTGAGCGACGCCCCCTCGACACGACGTTCGATGAGCGCGTCGCGACGACCCGCAAACCGTTTGGGTTCCACGACGTGAAGGAGGCAGAGTTCACAGAGCACCGTGCCGCCGAATCGGGGGAGATAGCGGCGTATCTCGGCGTCTCAGTCACCGTCGACGACAAGCAGTACGGAGTCCTCAGCTTCACGGACGGAGGCAGTCGGGCGTCGGCGTTCTCAGAGAGTGAGGAAACGTTCGTCCGCATCGTTGCACAGTGGGCGGGCAAAGAGATCAGCAGACGGCGAAATCAGAAGCGAGCGAACGCTGAGCGGGAACGATTGCGGCAGATAATCGACACCATCCCGCAGCAGGTATTTGTGAAGGACGCCGACGGCACTTACACGCTCGCAAACAAGGCCGCGGCAGCGGCCCACGGCGTCGCCGTCGAGAGGCTTGAGGGCGCAACCCATGACGAATTCGCGCTCTCGGACGAACAGCGAGACTTCAAATCAGACGATGCAGCGGTCATTGAGAACGGTGAGTCGGTCCACATCGAGGAGGACGGATTAGTCGAGGCAGACGGAAGCTCGCACACCGTCCAGACCGACATCGTCCCAATCGAGATCGCGTCCGGAGAGAGGCGGGCCCTCGTCGTGGCGACGGATATTACCGAACAGAAACAGCTGGAGGCGCAACTCGAGCAGAGTAAGCGGCGGTTGCGGCAGATAATCGATATGCTCCCACAGCTGGTGTTCGCAAAGGATGAATCGGGAACGTTCCTGCTGGCAAACGAAGCTGTCGCCGACGCGTACGGGACCACGGTCGACGAACTGGAGGGGGCAACCGACGCCGAGTTCGCCGACAGCGAGGCGGAGGCCGAACAGTTTCGGGCTGACGATCGAGCCGTCATCGACTCCGGGGAGCCAAAGCACATCTCCGAAGAGTCGCTGACGACCACTGATGGAATAGAGCGGATTTTATCGACGAGGAAAATCCCCTACGACCCGGTCGACACACCCGGCGACGCCGTGCTGGGCGTCTCAACGGACATCACGGAACTCAAACAGCGCGAGGCCGAGCTGGAGATGCAGTCGGCCGCGATGGAGGCATCGATGGACGGCATCTCCGTCCTCGACGACGACCGTGAGTACATCTACATGAACGAGGCGCACGCGGCGGTGTTCGGATATGACCCTGACGACCTCATCGGGAGTTCGTGGCGACGGTTGTACAGCGACGAGGAAGTCGAGCGAATCAGACAGGAGGTGTTTCCGGAACTGGAAGAGCACGGTCAGTGGCGCGGCGAGACGGTCGGACGGCAACGCGATGGGTCGCCGGTCACCCAGGAACTAGCGCTCTCGCTGCTCGACGATGGCAAACTCATCTGTACGAACCGTGACATCACGGAGCAGAAAGCCAGAGAGAACGTACTCGAACAGTACGAGGCGCTCATCGAAAACATGAACGAGGCAGCGTTCATCGTTGATGATGAGTGGCGACTCGCCTACGCAAACGAAAGAACGCTCTCGTTGGGAGATGTCGAGCCACGTTCGGTTCTCGGACAGGATATAATGGAACTGTTCGACGGCTTGGTTACCGACAAGGCTGATTACAAAACGTTCAACGACACATTAGAGCGAACGCTCGATGGGGAACAGGTCAATGAGCGGTGTGAATTACCGCTGCAACTACCGACCGGGGAGTACATTCTGGAGTGTCTGTTCTCACCGTTCACCTCCGCCGGCGAACAACGGGCAGCAGTCGTTGCCCGTGATGTCACGGCACGGAAAGCACGCGAACAGGAACTAGAGCGCAAGCGGGCACGGCTCCGGGCGCTGTTCGACGAGTCGCCCGATGGCATTATTGTCCACGACGAGAACGGCGAGATTATCGACACGAACACCACTCAGATCGACCAGCTCGGCTACGAAGAGTTGTGCGGGGTGAATGTCGCCGAGTTCGAGGTCGGACATAGCCGGACGGAACTTCGTGCACTGTGGAGCGACATGGCACTTGGCGAAACACGCCGGGTTGAGGGGAGTCACCGTCGTAAGAACGGGAGTATCTTCCCAGTTGAGGTCTGGATATCGAAAACAGAGGTCCACGGGGAGATACGGTTTATCGCCATCTCTCGTGATATCAGCGATAGAAAAGCCCGCGAGCGGGAGATGGTCCGCAACCGCGAGTTCCTCGAGAAAACACAGAATATCGCGTCCGTCGGCGGCTGGGAAATCGACCTCCAGACAGATGAGCTGCGGTGGACGGACGAGGTGTATCGCATTCATGACTTGCCGCTCGATGCCGACGTTACTGTCGAGGACGGCATCGACTACTACCATCCAGAGGAGAGGCCGACACTCAATGCGGTGTTCGATCGGCTGGTCGAAGAAGGCGAACCGTACGACGAGGAACTGCGCATCGTCACTGCGGCTGATGCGGTCAAGTGGGTACGGACTGTCGGTGACCCCGAGTTCGACGACGGCGAAGTCGTCGGGGCCCGTGGTATCTTTCAGGACATCACCGATCGAAAGGAGCGAGAGCAGGACGTGCAGGAGCTGACAGAGCGACTTGACCTCGCCGTCGAAGGCGCGAATCTCGGTGTCTGGGACTGGGACATGACCACGGATGCCGTGACGTTCAACGAGCAGTGGGCGTCGATGCTCGGCCTCTCGTTGGATGAGATTGCCCACACGCTGGAAACGTGGGAAGAACGCGTCCATCCAGCGGATATGGACCGTGTCGAGGACGCGCTGGAGGCACATATCGCTGGGGAGGCAGAACTGTACGACTGTGACCATCGGATGCGGACAGCGAGTGGTGAGTGGAAGTGGATTCGGGACGTCGGCGAAGTCGTTGAACGTGATTCTGACGGCCAGCCGACCCGTGCTGTCGGTATCCACCTGGATATCACTGACCAGAAGCGGTCCGAGAACGCTCTCGAAGAAGAGCGTGATATGTTCGCACAGGGTCCCGCGGTCGTATTCAAGTGGCAAAACGAACCCGACTGGCCTGTGGAATACGTCTCGGAGAACGTCACCGAGACGTTTGGCTTCACGCCGGAAGAGCTGGAGTCGGGTGACATCCCGTACAAGACGCTGATTCACGACGAGGACATGGATACGGTCACCGCGGAGGTGCAAGCAAACACCGACACCGAGACCGAACGGTTCAGTCACGACCCATACCGGATGGTCACGGCCGACGGCGAGGTGAAGTGGGTCACGGACAACACGAAGATCATCCGTAACGACGGCGAGATAACGCACTATCTGGGCTACCTTATCGATATCACTGACCGAAAGCGACTCGAACAGTCTCTTCGGCAGAGTGAGCAGTCACTGCGCGAAATGACCGAAGTCGCATCCGATACAGACCGTGGGTTCGAAGGCAAATTGGCCGCGATACTCGAACTGGGCTGTGAGCGACTCAACCTGCCGTATGGCTTTTTGACCCGTATCGACGATGGGACACAGCATATTGTTGAGGCGTCGGGTTCCCATTCAGAGCTACAGGCCGGGGCATCCGCACCGATGTCGAAGGCGTACTGCCGGCGGACTATCGAGCAGGACGAACCGCTCACCATCCAGAACGCGGTCGAAGAGGACTGGCCGGACGACGTCGCGTATGAAATGTTTGGACTGGGCTGCTATGTCGGCGGGAAAGTGACCGTCAACGGCGAACTCTATGGGACACTCTGCTTTGCTGACCGCGACAACCGAGACCACCAGTTCGATGAAAGCGAGCGCGCGTTCGTCGAACTCCTTGTCCAGTGGGTGCGGTATGAACTCGCCGGTGAGGCCGTCGAGACGAAGCTCCGCGAACTCAACGAGACCGCGCAGCGACTCCTGTCGGCCAGCGACGCGTCGGAAGTCGCGTCTACCGCTATCGAGAGTGCAAAGCGGGTACTCGGCCTGCCGATGACGGGAATCTGGTGGTACGATGAGGGGAAGGACGCACTCGTTCCGGCGGGACTAACAGATGAAGCGGGGGCGCTACTGGGCACGCAGCCGACGTTCGATGGAGAGGGATCGCTCGCCTGGGAGACCTTCGAGAGCGGCGAGGTGCGGGTCTACGACGACCTACAGGAAGTGGAGGCACGGTTCAACGACGACACACCGATACGCTCCGAGACCCTCGTGCCGCTGGGCGATAAGGGGATTTTGATAAGTGGGTCCACCGAACAGCGGGCATTTTCCGAGACCGACCGCGGGCTGTTCGAAATCCTCGCTGCGACCGTCGAAACGGCACTCAGTCGGGCCGAGCGCGAGCAGGTGTTGCGAGACACTCGCGAACGGCTGGAGCAGTCCAACGAAGAACTCGAACAGTTCGCGTACGCGGCCTCCCACGACCTGCAGGAACCGCTTCGGACCGTTTCGAGCTACCTCACGCTCCTCGAACGACGCAATGAGGAGGTGCTGGACGACGACGCGCTGGAGTTCATCGACTTCGCCGTTGACGGAGCCGAGCGGATGCGGGAGATGATACAGGCACTGCTGGCCTACTCGCGTGTCGATACTCGCGGGCAGGCGTTCGAATCAACCGATATGGATGCAGTGTTTGACACAGTCGCTCGAAACCTTGAGGTGAACATCGAAGAGTCCGGCGCGGTCGTGAACGTCCCCGATGCAGGCGGCCACGTCGTCGGCGACACGAACCAGCTCGTTCAGTTGTTCCAGAACCTCGTCGAGAACGGGATCAAGTACAGCGAAGAAACGCCACACGTGGATATCTCTGTCGTCCGGTCCGACGACGATACCGTCGAGTACGCGGTGTCCGACGACGGAATCGGAATGGAACCGAGCCAACTGGACGATATCTTCGAAGTGTTCCAGCGACTCCACACGCACGAAGAAATCAGCGGGACTGGTATCGGGCTCTCGATGTGCCGGAAGATCGTTGACCGACATTCCGGCCAGATACGGGTCAAATCGGCACCAGACGAGGGCTCGACGTTCTTCGTGACACTTCCCGCCGCAGGTGAGGAACATGAGTGAGCCGACGCCGCTTGTCGTCTCGGTTGAGGACAACCCGGCCGACGTACGACTCATCGAAGAGGGTGTCGCTGCCGTCGACCGGGATATCGACTTCCGCGTATACAACAACGGCCGAAATGCCATCGAACAGTTGACCGGCGATGGTGGCGTCCCCGCAGAGTCGGTACAATTAGTATTGCTTGATCTCAATATACCAGGCAAGTCAGGGCTTGAAATCCTCCGATATCTCCGCAAAGATTCGGAATTAGACGCTGTGCCTATCCTCACTGTGTCGAGTTCGGAGAACCCGGACGACATCCGCCGTGTGTATGAGTCGTCCGCGAACGCGTACTTGACGAAGCCGACCGACCCCGACGAATTTATCCAGATGATCACCGCCGCAGTGCGGTTCTGGATGCCACCAATCAGTAGCTCAACTACCAATGACTGACACACAGCAATACAATATCCTGCTCGTGGAGGACAATCCCAGCGACGCGCGGCTCATCAAAGAGTATCTCAAAGAGCCGGGCTGGTCGGGGCAGCAAACAGTGCCGACCATCCAGCACTTCGACCGGTTGTCTGCGGCGGTCGATGCCCGGGACGAATCGATTGATATTATCTTGCTGGACCTTGGGCTGCCGGACAGCAACGGGTTCGAGACGCTCGAAACGATGCTCGAAGCAGCCGGGGACGAACCCGTTGTCGTCCTCACTGGACTTGACGACGACAGCGTCGGGATTGAGGCCGTCGAACGCGGCGCACAAGACTTTCTCGTCAAGGGCGACATCAACCCGAAACTCCTCCAGCGGACACTAAGCTACGCTGTCGAACGTGAACGCCAGCAACAGGTGCTTGAACGACGTAACAAGGAACTCGCTCTACTCAATCAGGTCATCCGCCACGATATCAAAAACGACCTGACAGTCATTCTCGGCTGGGGTGATGCGCTCCGTGAACACGTCGAACCAGCCGGACAGGACCATCTTGAGCGGATTATGAATGCAAGCGAGCACATTGCCGGCATCGCTGAAACCGCCGGTGACTTCATGGAGATACTCGAAGGGAACAGGGAACCAGAACTCCATCCCGTTGCGCTCAAACCCGTTCTGCAGAGCGAAATCAAGAAGTCACAGTCCGCACACTCGGCGGCAACCATCACAGTCAACGGCGAACTATCCGAGACGCTCCAGGTTTCGGCAACCAATCTGCTCTCGTCCGTGTTCCGCAATTTACTGAACAACGCTGTCACACACAACAATAAGTCAAGCCCCGAGATCACAGTCGAAGTGGACGTCAGCCCGGATACAGTCGAGGTCTCCGTCGCTGACAACGGCCCGGGTGTGCCCGATAGCCAGAAGACAGAGATATTTGGTCGTGGGGAGATGGGGGCAAAGAGTCAGGGGTCAGGAATCGGCCTCTATCTCGTGGATACGCTGGTAGAGATGTACGACGGGACGGTCACGATTGCAGACCGCGACGAATGGGTCAGTGAGCCGGACGTGGATGGCAGCGTCTTCACAGTAACCCTCAATCGGGCCTGACAGCCGGTGACAGTTGCTCTGGCTAGCCTGCGTTCTGTTGGCCGGCACTTGTGACCACAGGTGTCCAGTGCGTTTGTCGGCCTGTTTCCGTCATATGGAGATAAAAAGGACATACAGGTAGCAACTTACCCTCTTTTTCGCAGACTCTCGCTCGCCGGCACGTGCAGTGTCACTTCGGTCCCGCCCTGAGTCACATCAACGGAGACATCGCCGCCCACCTGCTTGACGATCATCCGCACCATACAGAGGCCGATCCCCTGTCCGTGGTTTAGTGGCGTCTCTTCGCCCGTCCTGAGTACGCTTGCTTCCGCATCCGGCAGTCCAAAGCCGTTGTCTGCAACGGTAATACCGACCCAGTCGTCAGCGGTTTGCGAGAGCGTTACTGTAATCTGTCCATTCGAGTCGGGAGTAGCATCGGCGGCGTTTCCGAGTAATTCACTGACCGCTTCGCGCATGACAGTCGGGAGGTGTGGTGTCACACCATCTGGCAGGTCGTTCCTGATTCTTGTCTCGGCAACGAACTCGTCAGCTCTGGCGGTCGCGTGGGCAACGAGTTCGTCTACCGCCGTGGTGGCTTGCGAGTGTCGTTGTTCTTCAAGCACCTGTCCAATCTGCCGTGTCTTTTCGGTCATGTCGGTCCACTTATCCAGAATCGCTTCAATGCGCTCGAAGTATCTCGACTGCGCTTCCGAATCAGGCAGGGTGTACAGCGCTCCAGTGAACCCCCGGAGCTTCGTCAGGTCGTTGCGCATATGATGTCGCATCACACGCTGCATGACCTGTAGATGATCTCGATGTCGGCTCTGTTTTGTGATGTCCCGCCCCTCGACCACCAACATATTTACACACCCGTCTTCGTTGGTCACGGGCTTGACGGTGAAGTCGATAGTCCCGACTTCCTGACGGTCCCGAACTTCTGTCTCGTAGCGGGCAGACTCACCGTCGGCCGCGCGCTTGAGAGCGTCCCAGACACGGTCACGGACGGTTTCAGAGTGACTCCACCATGGCGCTTCAGCGAAGGGTTTCCCAACCATATCTGCACGGTTGAAGCCACCGAATTCGAGGGTCGCATCGTTGGTCTCGATGACCGTTCCATCGGGTTCGAGCAGTGCAGTGAACTGATAGGTCTGGTTGAACACACTGTCAAAAAGTCGGGCTCGTTGTTTGCTGGCAGTCGTGCCGCGGGTATGAGATAACAGGTCATCAACTGCGTCGGTTTCAAGTGTGTGGGCCGGCTCATCAACAGTTTCCAGTGCCATTTCACACCGTTCCAACCGTTTGCTCTGTCTCTCCTGCTCGATTTTACTCCCGAGCCACTGTGCAGTGAAGTCGACAAACTCCCGTTCGGACTGCCCAAACGCACCTTCGCGTGTCGCCAGACCAGTGAATTCAATGACACCGTAGGTATCTTCACCGACTGTCACGGGTGCGCCGGCGTACGCTCCGTGCGCGTCTAGAGAGCTGTGCTGGCCTTCGCCCACGACAAACGTGGCAGGATCCGTTACGGCACCAGTGACTACTTCACTGGCGATAGTCTCACCGAGGGGCATTGACTGCCCCGGTTCGTACACGGTGGATTCACTGCTGGTATACTCAACCGTGTACGTGGCATCGTCGATGCGTGCAAGCGCGCCGGCGTCAGCTCCAAGGTAGTCACATCCCAGCGTCAGCAATCGCTGTGCGGTGTCTGCAACGCTCTCGCTCTCCATCGCAGCTTTATGCAGTCGTCGGAACGCATCCTTTCCCGGCAGCGTCAACGACCCAGGTTCTGCCGCTGGCAGCCGAAGCGTCGTGCAGACGTATGTTTGCGGCCCGATACGAACCGTGTAGCTATGCTGTTCGACGGTTGTCCGCGTCCCGTCGGCACATTCAAGAACTACATAAGATCGTCCGTCCGTCTCGGATAACGCCGTCCCAACTTGCTTGTCGGAATCATCCGTACCTGCGGCACAGAACAGGGCAGATAGTGGCATCGCAAGCAACTCTGCTTTTGAGTAGCCGGTCACCCGTGAGACCAGCCCAGTTGTCTCAACGATTTCCCCGTCAGAAGCACTCACAACCAACCCTTCATTAGTGCCAATGTCTGGACGTGGACTCCCGCACTCGTTGTTACTCATGTGAAAAACTTCCCCTGAGTTCAGTCACGTTTAGGCGGGCCATTGGGGAAAGAACGCAATGTTTCCACTTAACGAGTTGCGAACTGTGCAGTGAGGCAGGGACATACTCGGAAGTAAGTACCGGCTCAATTGAGGGTGCGTGTCAGACCGTGAGAAAAAAGTGGTCTGACGCACCCTCACGCGGGCGATGACGACTGACGCTCTTCCCGGAGCGCAGTGATGCTGCTGTAGACGACAGCACCACTGACCAGCAACGCGGAGCCGAGGATGAGCACCAGACTGACCGTGTTCAGGGCGTCGATACCGTAGACGTTGCCGATTTCACGGACCGCGACAGCGAGGGCGCCGCCGAGCAGCATTAGCCCGAAGTACACCTTGATTTCGTCTTCGTCGACGATGCTCGTCGCAGCGGAACCCACACGGGCCCCGAAGGCGCTCCCTGCCAGCAGCGGGAGCACAATGGAGAGGTCGACACCACCGTCCAGCGCGTACAGGAAGCTCCCGAGCCCGCCTGAGAAGACGATCTCGAAGAGGTCGGTCCCGACAGCGATGGGGACGGGAACTCCGATGAGATAGAACAGCGCGGGCATACGGATGAATCCGCCGCCGACACCGAGGAAGCCCGAAAGCAGGCCGGTAACGAACGCGACGCCAAGTATCATCCAGAGGGAGACGCTGACGCCGCCGCGAAGCGATATCATCGGCGGGATGCGGTACGATTGAATCTTCTTTGCGATGTCCGGGATGTCGTCGGCGTCGACGTCGCCCTCCGCGGCATCGTGGTCGATCCCCTCGCCGCCATCGCCACCTCGAAGTGCCTCGTAGGTGACGAACGCGCCGATACCGCCCAGAAGGACGACGTACGTGACGCTGATGATACTGCCAGCCAGCCCGAGCGTTTCCAGATGGAGGACTATCTCTTTCCCGGCTTCGATGCCGGCGGTCGTTCCGGCGATCATCAGCACCCCCAGTTTGTAGTCGACCTGCCCCATATCTCGGTGTTTCAGTGTAGCGATAACCGATGTGCCAAACACGAATGCGAGCCCGCTCCCGACGGCAACCCGGGTGGGATACCCCATCACCAGCAGTGCCGGGGTGACCAGGAACGACCCACCCATCCCGAAGAAGCCAAACAGGACGCCGATGAGCAGGCCGAACCCGACAAACAACACCACCATCGCCAGGCTGAGTCCCAGTATCTCCATTCGTCACTCCCCTCGTAACCGCTCGACGACACGCTGTCCGAATGCCTCTTCTACTGCCCCGTACCCGACGTAGAGGATGGCCGCCTCCAGCAGCACCGCGCCGATGAGCATTGCCGCGTCGATGCCGTCTGCGCCCATCGATGTGAAGGCCGCGAGGTCTACCATGGGGATTCACCTCTGATATTGTGCTGTCGTGAACGTATCATACTTTTCTACTCAATCACCCCTAATCGGAGGGTACTGATAACAGTTTTGGGACTGTCGAACAATATTATCGACGGGTATCACACCGCTATCCCACGGAGATATCTGCATACGTTACACAAATATCGGCCACATATGGTCACTGTTCAAACCCCTGCTTCTTGCCCGTAATAATGTTGCGCGCGCTGTTCTGTCGCGTTTATGTAATCGGCTCTCAGTACGGCGTGGCTACCTAGATTGACCTACCGTCAGGTGAGACAGCAGCTCTACAGACCAATCCAAATCTGGCTGTCTTGTACAAACAAAACAATATTAACAGTTGGCTGCGTACTGTCGAGTATGAGAGCCATCTATGCGACAGACCTCTCGGCGGCGAGTGAAGCGGCGATACAGAACGAGACCTGTCTTGAGTGCCTCGGACGCATCGGTGTCGATACGATCCACCTTGTCACCGTCATCCCATCGAACGTCCACGCAGGGATGCCGGGAATGAACTTCAGCAAGCGACGGGAACAGGGACTTACGCGGTACCAGAACGTGATGGAGGACGCCGGGTTCGACACTGAGACCCACGTCGTGCGTGGGACTCCCCACCGCCGCATCAACGGTATCGCGGAGGCAGAGAAAGCCGACGTGACAATAATCGGGTCCCGGGGGCAGAGTCCACTCAATAACCGCGTCATTGGTTCCACTGCTCGGAACCTCGCGCGAACCACGGTGGTGCCGTTGCTGGTCAACCGCATCGAACGCAGTACAGACGAACCGGACGTGCTCAGGGAGCACCTGTTCCAGCGGGTGCTCTACGCGACTGACTTCTCTGAGAACGCAACGCGTGCCTTCGACGCGTTTCAGTATCTCCGCCACGCGACCCAGGAAGCGACGCTCGTCCACGTGGAATCACCGAAAGATGCGACGAGCGAGGCGGACCCAGCTGAACAGCTTGCGTCGCTCGCCGACACACTGTCACAGTGGGACATCGAAACGAACGTCGAGGTCCGCCGTGGCGACCCCGCTGAGGAGATTCTCGATGTCGAAGCGGCCGTGACGCCAACGACAACGCTCGTCGGCTCTCGTGGCCAGAGCCGGATGCGCCGGCTGTTGCTCGGCAGCGTCTCCGAGGATATCATCGCGCAGGCGACCGGGAACGTCTACCTCGTCCCGCCGCCACGAACCGCCTGAAACGGGGGGTCAGAGCGCGCCCATCGCGGTCATTGACCCGAAGCCAACGGCCAGCGCAAGCGTGAACGACCCGGCCCACGCGCCAACTGTGACCACAATCTTCTGTGGGTCGATCGCCTCGCTGCCGCCGACTGCGGCACCGCTCCCGATGATAGCGCTGACAATAATCTCGTTGAACGACACCGGCACACCGAGGAAGACGGCGAGTTGCGCGATGAGGAACGAGGGGACGAGCGCGGCGATAGAGCGCCGCGGGCCCAGCGAAGAATAGTCCTGTGCGAGCGATTTTATCATCCGTGGCGCGCCGGTCCACGACCCGACCAGAATTCCGAGGCCACCCCCCAGCAGGACGACCGCTGGCGAGAGCGCCCCAACCTCGTCCAGCAATGGGAGCAACGGACCGACCGCCAGCCCGACCTGACTCCCACCGGCTGAAAAGGCGACCAGAGAACCGAGCGCTAGCAGGACGTGTCTGAGTCCGCCCGCCTCGTCGTGGCGGATGTCTCGGTACACCGCGGCCCACACCACGGCGGCGACAGTGCCGGAGAGAACGACTGTCGCCACGACGCCGTCGATGCCGAGCAGTCGCTGGCCGAGGCTCGTCAGCGAACCGGGGCCGCCGCCGGACCCGAGAAACGCGAACTCGACGTTGGCCAGCACGACGCCGACCAGCGCCGCGAGCGTCGGAATGGTGGCCTTTTCGGGGGCATCAGACCGCGGCAGCACGCTCGCGATGGCGTAGGCGAAACCGCCGCCGACGACCGGTGTCAGGACCCAGACGGCACCGATTTGCTGGTACTTCCCCCAGACGGGGGTGCCACCGAGGGCCAGCCCGACACCGATGATTGCGCCGGTCACAGTAAACGCCGTCGCGATGGGGTAACCGGTGTAGATACCGACGGCCATGAGCCCAGCGCCGGCCAGCAGCGCGACGATGACCCCAGTGGCGGGAAGGGTGACGCCGCCGATGAGGCCGCGGCCGACCGCTTCCGAGACGTTCGACCCCTGTGTCACCGCGCCCGCGAGACCAAAGATGCCGACGATGAACGCCGCCCGCATCGTCGAAATGGCGTTGGCACCGACAGCGGGCGCGAACGGCGTCGCGCCGCTAGAGCCAGCACCGATAACCCACGACATGAACAGGCTCGCGAGACCGGCGGTCAAGAAGAGCGCGAGAAGCTGGAGTTCCATTGTGAAAATCGGGGTACGTTCAGTCCGCTCCCGTGGGGGACGGGTCGACGCCGTCGGTTGCGCGGCTTCGCCACCACCCCTGGAGGTACGCACCGAGGAACATCCCGGCGAGCGCCCACAGAATAGTCACGTTTCCGATGCCGAGGCTGGCATAGGCGGCACCCGGACAGATCCCGGAGAGCCCCCAACCGACGCCGAATATCGCGCCGCCGATCAGCACGTTCCGGTCGAAGGACTTCAGCCGACGTTCGAATGGGTCGCCGGTCAGCGGTGCCCGGTCCAGCACGCGCGGCATGACAAAGAACACGATCCCTGTCACGGCCGCGCCGCCGAACATCACGAACAGCAGGCCGAAGTCCTCGAACTGGAGGAAGTTCAGCACCACCTCGGGACGGGCCATGTGGCTGTAGCCGAGGCCGAAGCCGAAGATGAGCCCGCCGACCAGCACGAGCGGGATGAACAGCGGGTGCCGGTCCGTCGACGTCGCCATTACGGCGTCACCCCCAGTGCGGCGACGACCTGTGCAGTCAGTATCGCGACCAGCAGGAAGGCGAGGACGCCCGCCAGTGACGTTTTCGAGGCCGATCCCACGCCACAGACGCCGTGGCCCGAGGTACAGCCCTTCCCGACGCGGGTTCCGATACCGACGAAGATGCCACCAAGCAACAGCCGCCACCAGGAGACATCCGTTGTCCACGCGCCACCCTGGTAGACGACCGCGTACACGGCCGCGCCGAGGATGATGCCGAGCGTGAACACGAGCCGCCAGTCACGAGAGGCGACGTACTGCTGGAACCGCGACTGGCCGGAGACGTACGACAGCGTCGATTCGAGGAACGTGCTCGCGCCGGCGCTAATGCCGGTGCCCACGTAGATTACCGCCGCGCCGAGACCGACGAAGAGGCCGCCGATGGCGTACCGGCTGATACCGTTGGGGAACAGCTCGGCGGCCAGTTGCAGCGGGACAGGGTCAGCTACCATCGACGGTTAGTCACCCGCGAGCGATTCCTGGCTCGCCGCGCAGTTGTTCGGTCCGAGTTCCAGCGTGAACGCCTCCTCGTCGTCGACGGTGTTCTGGCCGAGGTTCGTCGCGATGATGTCCTCGTAGTTCGCCGGTCGCGGTGGCATATCGGCCAGAATCGTCTCGACGAAGTCGTCCTCGTCCATAGTGAGAGCGTCCATCTCCTCGACAAGCTGGCCGATCGGTGCGGTGTAGGTGCCGTCGTTCGCCGGTTCGGCCGCGTCGCTGAAGTGCGCGCCCCCGATGAGCGTATCATCGGGCAGTGTCAGCACGCGCTCCTGCAATGACTCATAGAGCATCCGAGCTGCGTCGGGTGCGCCCTCGTCGCCCTCTTCGAGGTCCGGTCGGGCGACACTCTCGATGAAAAGCCCGTCACCGGTGGCGAGCAGGCTGTCGTCGACGAGATACGAGGTCATCCCGGTCGTGTGGCCGGGTGTCGCGACGGTCTCGATGGTGACGTCGCCAACCTCGAAGGTGTCGCCGTCCTCGGCAGTCGTCAGGTCGTCGGCGTCCTGCCGAGCTTGCGAGACAGGGCTCGCGGAGCTCTGCTCCGCGGCGTAGGTGACCCCGCGGTCCACGGCGGCTGCGGGGATGACGCCCTCGACGCCCGCCGCATCGAGGCCGCGGACCCCCGAAATGTGGTCCGCGTGGATGTGCGTGTCAAGCGCGTATTTCAGGTCGACGCCCAGCTCGTCAGCATCGTCGAAGTATCGGTCGGCAAAGGCGCGCAACGGGTCGATGATAGCGGCTTCGCCGTCGTCGTAGACCAGATAGCCGAGACAGCCGGAGGACGGCCGCTGGTACTGTAGGAGTGTGCCGGCTCCGTCGTAGTCAGTGACTTCGACGGTCTCGTAGATGCGCGCCCACCCGTTCATGCCGTCTTCGAGGTGGTGAACGTCGTAGCCGCGGTCTGCGAGTGTGCCCGCGACATACTCGCTGGCCCCACCTTTCGCACAGAGAACCGTGACTTCGCGGTCGTCCGGCACGTCCGCGATGATGTCTGCATCTAGCTCGTCTTCCAGAAAGTGGAAGTACGGGACGTTGATGGATTCGACGTTTTCCCCGTCGATGTGCCATTCCTCGTAGTCCCCGGACATACGCGCGTCGAGGATCGTGACCGACTCTCCGTCGTCGATACGCGATTTCAGCGTTTCGGGCGTGACCGATTCGACGTCTGCGTCCGGCGTCGGGAAGTCTTCAGCGTTCATGTAGTACACTCATTGCTACAGGGTTGAGGCATAAAAGAGTTTGTATAGAAATTCCCAATCTACACAATATCATTTCGTTAGAGAACACCGATAAAGTACAGTTATGGTATAAGAAACTCTCTGAAAGCTATTTGAGGGCATATTGTCCAAGGATGGTGTTGCTAGAATAGCACAATAATCGATATTCTTTTAACCATCCACCCGATATTGTGTAGTAGCTCCAATACAGTAGCTGGAGTCTTTCCAACAATGAGTGAAGCATTCGACATCGCAGAGACGCTCGACGTGAAAGGTGCATCGTGCCCAATGCCGGTCGTCAAGACGAAACAGGCGATAGACGACCTCGCCGAGGGGTCAGTACTGGAGGTCATCGCGACCGACAGCGGCAGTATGAGTGACATCGAGGGCTGGGCCGAGGGAACGAACGGCGTGGCACTACTCGAACAGGTCGACGAAGGCGACGTGTACAAACACTACGTCGAGAAGACGGACTAAAATGAGCACGGACACACCATCGGCGGGCGACGGCGATTCGATGACCGAGGCGGAGCTGCAGGCTCGGATCGAAGAGCTCGAAGAGACCGTCGCTGACTTGGAAGCCGACGACGAGCAAAAGAAGATGACTATCGTCGCGACCCAAGGGTCGTTTGACATGGCATATCCGCCGCTCATTCTCGCCAGCACCGCGGCCGCGTTCGGCTGGGACGTGGTCGTGTTCCACACGTTCTGGGGTCTGGATATCCTCCACGAGGAGAAGTCCGAGAACCTCCAGTTGTCGGCCGTCGGCAACCCGAACATGCCGATGCCGAACGCGCTCGCGGCGCTGCCTGGCATGGACCGCATGGCGACGCGGATGATGGAAAAGCGTATCGACGACAACGGGACGGCGACGATCGACGAACTCATTGAGCTGTCGCTGGATCAGGGCGTCGAACTGCAGGCCTGTCAGATGACCATCGAACTGATGGACTACGACGAGGACGACTTCTACGACGACGTTACTGTCGGCGTCGGGGCGGCCACTGCGCTCCAGCATATGGCCGAGTCCGACATCCAACTGCTCGTCTGAGCGACGAGAGCCACTGAGCGGCTTTTCCCGGCCCCCCAAACATGAACCAGACAATCGCAATCGTCGATGCATCAGTCGGTGAGACACCCGCAGAACGAAACCTGACCCGGTCGCTTGACGCCGAGACGACGGTGTACAAAGTCAGCGATGGTCATCTCCCACCGGTGCCCGCGGGCGGCGACTGGCGGTACGACGGCGTGGTTATCAGTGGGTCACAGACATCGGTGTACGACGACCACGGCTGGATTCACGACCTCACGTCGTGGGTCCGGGACGTCCACCGGGCGGACGTACCAACCCTGGGGATTTGCTGGGGCCACCAGTTCCTTGCGCAGTCTCTCGGTGGGCGCGTGGTCGACATGGGCGAACACGAACTCGGATACCGAACAGTTCACCGGCGAGGCGAGGACCCGCTGTTTGCCGATATGTCGCCGTCGTTCACCGCGTTCCAGACACACTCTGACCGCGTCGCCGAACTGCCTGCGGGTGCGGTAGAACTGGCGCGAAACCAGTACGGCATACAGGCGTTTCGGCTCGGCACACGCTACGGCGTGCAGTTCCACCCCGAGTACGACCGCGAGACAGCCGAGTGGGTCATCGGCAACAAGGACCTCACCGACGAACGGCGGGAGACAGTAACGGCAACGATCACTGATGAGTCGGTCGCAGCCGCCCGGGAGGCGACGACGGTGTTCGAGAACTTCCTCGGACTGGTCGCCACCCATCAGCGGCGACCGGGTCGACTCGACTGACTCGGTACGTCAGAATTCCGCCGTCAGTGCCGTCGCAAGCCGGTCGACTTCTGACTCAGTATTGACTGCGTGTGTCGACGCCCGCACCGCCGATGGCTCGGGTAGCGAACGGACGACGATGCCTTCATCGGCCAGCCGTTCGTCGGCCCCACCGGATTCTTGCCATCCTCCCCGCTCTGAAGGGCGGCACGTTCGCCCCGAACTTTACTTAAACTGGTGTGTGGTCACCGAGGGTGTTTGCGTATAGATAAACTGCTTTCTCACAGTCTTGGAACACCCATACATTATTAAATTCATAGCTTGCCTATGTACAGATGAGAAAGCATGACCACCAATCAAAGTCACACTGAGGCTGACACGACTGTCGACGCTCGGGGCGCGACCTGTCCGGGTCCGCTGATGGACCTCATCTCGGAGGTTCGGGCCGTCGACACCGGCTCCGTTATCGCCCTGTTGAGCGACGCTGAGAAGTCGTCGTCGGAGGTCCAGGAGTGGGCCGACGAGTCCGGCAACGAAGTCCTTGATATCGCCGATGAAGGCGACCACTACAGGATTCACGTGAAGAAACTATGACCGAACATATCGCAATCGTCGGTGGCGGCACCGGTGGTACCGTACTGGCGAATACCCTCGCGGAGAAACTCGATGCGGAGCTAGCCGCCGGCGAGGTCGAGATCACGCTATTCAACGACAGCGGGGACCACGTCTACAAGCCGGTCTGGCTCTACGTCGCTTTCGGACAGCGCGAACCTGCGGACGGCCGCCGGCCCCTTCGAGAGGTCGTCGATAACCGCGTCACCATCCGGCAGGACTCCGTCGTTGATGTTGACCACGAGCGCAAGGAACTCGAACTTGTCGACGCTATCGACCCTGCGCCGTACGACAAACTTGTCGTCGCGACAGGGGCACAGCTCGAACCAGAGCGGGTTCCGGGCCTCGCCGAGGGCGGGCACCACTTCTACGGCGAAGACGGTTCCCAAGCTCTCCGTGACGAACTCTTGGAAATGAACGGCGGCCACATCGTCCTGAGCGTTGTCGGGACGCCACATATGTGTCCGGCCGCGCCGCTTGAGTTCACGTTCATGGTCGACGACTGGCTCCGAGAACGCGGCCGTCGGGACGCGTTCGACATCACCTACACCTACCCCATCATGCGGGTCCACGGAAACGAACACATCGCGGAGTGGGCCGACCCGCGACTCCGGGAGCGCGATATCGCCATTGAGACGATGTTCAACGCCGAGGCTGTCGACCCCGATGCGGAGACGATTACGTCGATGGAAGGGACGGAGCTGGACTACGACCTCCTCGTCGCCATCCCGCCACACACCGGCAGCGACTTCGTCGAGTCGGCCGGCCTCGGCGATGGAGGGTGGGTAGATGTCGACAAGCACACGCTCGAAGCGACCGGCTTCGACGACGTGTACGCCATCGGCGATGCCGCCCAGACCGGGGTCCCAAAGGCCGGGAGCGCGGCGCACTATCAGGCCCACGTCGTCGCTCAGCGACTCGCGAGTGAGGTCCGCGGCCAGCCAGCGACAGCTGTCTACGGCGGCAAGACCGTCTGCTTCATCGAGACTGGGATGGATGACGCCACGTTCGTCGAGTTCGACTACGAACGCCCGCCTGAGCCGAGTGAACCGAGTCGGGCCATGCACTGGTCGAAGCTTGCGTACAACGAATCCTACTGGCTCACAGCGCGGGGGCTACTCTGAGGTGACAAACAATGAGTGAACAACAATCATCGGCTGACGATCTGAGCGAGGAACTGACCACCGCCATCGAGGAGAACCCCGAGGCCTTCGCCACGTTCGTCCGCAATCTCGATACGGTCAACGAACTGGTCGAAGTAGCCGAACTCGGGACCGCTGCGATGGACGACGAGATGGTCACCTCCCTCGCCGGGACTGGCGCCTCGCTCGGCGAACTCGCTGAGACAGCCGCCAGTGATGACACACGAGGCGCGCTACAGACTGTCCTCGGCGCACTCGGCGACGCGAACTCTAGAGGGCCAGTCGATCTGCACGATGTCTTGGATGGGATTCGAAGCGGCGAGTTTCTTACCGGCATCCGATACGTGCTCGCCATCGTCCGGTCGCTCGGTCGTGCGGTCCAGAACCAGTGAAATCGTATTTTTCGTCATTGCCAGATGCCTGGCCACCTGTCTGAGAATAGGCTGACCGGGAACCTCGATTCGAAGAATCAGTCGCTGCTCGGCGTAAGCCGATCAGGCCCCGCCCCGATTGTTCACCGGGTGTCGACAGAGCAGGTGTCGACACCCAGGAGTCCGTACAGCCCGCAGAATCTGGTGAAGCCAGTGACGAGCAGCAGCACCGCGGCGAGCCCGAGCACAGGTGCAAGTATTGCTGGCAGCGGAACGGTGCTGGCGAGGATACCGAGCGATACCAGCCCCGCGATGGCACCGATGAGGATTCTGGCAGTCTTGTCTGTCGAACCGACGTTACGCTCCATACAACACAGTTAGTCCTACAAGAACAATAAATCTTTGATTGTACAATATAAACAATAGTAGCTCTGTTGAAACACTGGGTCGCTACCAGCGCTCAGAAGCCATACTGGCTAAAGTCTAAGCCGGTTAGCGATCTTCCGCTGGCGATTGAGACGTGAATCCACCAATACACCAGATGTGACTCCAGTGCGGTAGCAAACTGGGATGACACAGCCGAGAGAATCAGGTGTAGCTCTCGATGAGCGACCGGAGTTGCGGTTCCTGTTGCATCCCCACTAAGCGCTCGACCGGCTCCCCATCAACGAACAGCAACAGCGTCGGTACGCTACGGACGCCGTATTTGGCTGCCAACTGCTGGTTTGCGTCGATGTCGACTTTCGCTACGGTCGCGGCGGTGCCAGCGGCGATGCGCTCGACGACGGGTTCGAGTTGCTTGCACGGGCCACACCAGTCGGCGTAGAAGTCCACGAGGACGACCCCATCATCAACGGTGTCCTGTAGGTCGCCTGCGCCGTGGACGTGGACTGGTTCGGCTGCCGACTCGCTGTTCTCGTTCTCAGCAGCGGTCCCTCGCTCTCCGTTTCGGAGCTCTTCGAGCTTCTTCTGTCGGATCTCTGCTAGCTCGTCGGTCATCACCGTTTAGTATGCGCTCGTGGCGTTTATTTGTTTTGTAGCTAACGCACAATACCGCTCTCTGGAACGGGGGCCCTGAGTTCGTTGCGACACACTCGCGAGTCATCTCGCCGACACCTGTGTTCGCCAGGTAGTTCGGACACGCACAGACTAATTTCCGATTATGACTGTTCATCTGTCCACCACTCCACATTTCCTGTGAAATCTGGTCGCTATCTGGTGGTATTTTACTGGAAACAGTGGTGTGTCCAGAACCGTGGCAGTAGCGTGATAGCGCTCGCCATCGATGACACTGGTTTCATGTCTGGCCGTCACCGCAGTCAGTCAGGTAGAGCCGGTGATGATATCTGCCACCCGCTGCCGGTCGAACACTGTCTCCTCGGAAAACTCGTCGGAGTAGATCCGCTGGGCCGCGGCTTCGGTCTGGAAGAGGTTGATGATCGGCCCCTGATCAAGATATCCACCACGGTAGACTGCGTCGTTCTGGACAGCGGTCAGTTCGCTGGCGACAGGGTTGTTCCGCAGCGAGTCGACGATGGTCTCCTCGAAGGTCGCCTGATCCTCTTCAACCTGTCCACGGACCAGCAGAACATCCGGATCAATATCCAGCAGCGTCTCGAAATCCACCTTGAGACTCGTGTTGCCCGAATAGTGTCCTACGTCGGTCCCCTCGAAAGCGTCCCGGAGCCGTAGATCACGCCAGTGTTTCTTTCCGACACCACCGTCATAGAGCTGGTAGAGGTAGAACGTCTCCGGTGTCTTGTCTGCGGGGTAGAGCAGTGCCGCCTCTGGAGTCGTTTCGGGCAGTCGCTCCTGGAGGTTGGTCAGGAACTCCTCGTGGAACGACGCGAACTGCTGGTAGCGCTGCTCGCGGTCGAAGACCTGGGCAATCTTCTCGAAGGCCCCGTACAGCGAGTAGTACGGGTAGTCGTGCCAGTCGTCGCTACGCCGCCGGATGAAGTTCCCGAAGAAGGGACCGATGTTCTCTTTGACTTCCCGAATGTCTCGGTCGTCCCAGTCGTACCAGTTGCGTAGCTGGTTTGGTTCCATGAAGTGGACGTCGGCATCTATCTCGTAGAACAACTCTTTATCGACGCCATCCTGATAGAGGGTCGTCACCGCATCGGGGTCGTACTCGACACCGGGGAGTTCTTCGTAAAACCCGGTGGCATACCGGTATGGCAACTGTATTCCGAGCGTCTGGCCTGCGTCGAGGGCCATCCCCATGTCGGCGTAGCTCGGGAGCAGTGCCACCCAGTCTTCCGGAGGCCCGTCGAAGGTCACGGGCCCCATCGGTTCCATCGAGACAGTGTAAGAGTCGGCCGATTCGGGCGTTGACTCACTCTCACTGCTCCCACTACTACAGCCCGCCAGCAGGCCGCTTGCCATTACTGTTCCACTTGCGATATAGGTTCGTCGTCGCACAGATTTTAGGCTAGCCTAAAAACATAAAGGCCTATTGGAATGTATCTCTGGCTGAAATTAGTCTGCGCTGCTGTGCAGAATCACAGCATTCTCCGCCGGTTGCCGTGACTCCGACGTGCCCGAAGCACAATGCTTATTGTATTTAGGCCAGCCTAAAATTTTATGGATGACAGCGAGGCGACATCAGTGACGAGGCGTCGCATCCTGCGAACGAGCGTCGGTACTGTTGGGACGCTGGGGGTAGCTGGTTGCCAGTCCGGGACCGAAGAGGCGGCGTCCGCGACTGGAGACACGCCAGCAGAGAACGAGGACACGGCGACACTCACCGATGAGCAGGGGACTACGGCCGAGGACGCGGCGACCGCGAGCAGTTCTTACTCAGTGTCGATGGAACCGGTCGGGGAGGTCACCTTCGAGTCCGTCCCCGACCGCTGGATCAGGTAGTTCGCTGTGCGCTTGTGTCCGACGTACTGCCACTACTCGTGGTTCATCCGGGCTTCTGCGCTGGCTACCATATGACACTTCGTCTGTTCGAACCCGAGCTTCTCGTAGAAGGCGTTGGATCGGTCGTTGTCGACATGCGGATCGAGACTGAACTCTTCACACCCGGCGTCGTGTGCCCAGTGTCTGAGACGGTCAAACAGGTCCTCTGCCAATCCCGTTCCACGATACGGTTCGTCAACGTAGATGTCACAGATGAACAGTCGGTCGGGGCGGTCAAAGACACGCGGCGCTTCGTCGATTTCGGCCGCGATATACCCGGCAAACTCACCGTCGATATCGGCGAGCGGAGTCCCATCGGTGAATCCATCGACGGCGATCCATGTTCGATAGTCCGGCGAATCGAGGCGGTCGACGCGGAATGGGAGTTCCGTCGCGACGAGGTCGATGTCGTCGGCGAGTGAGAACGCATCAACGGTCGATTCGAGTTCACCGCAGTATGGAGACGCACCCCAAACCGCCGGACGGGTGTCGGCGTGCGCTCATTCTCCCAAACGTCTTGGTTGTCCTCATCTAACGTTTCTCTGAGGAGGTCTGCGAGTTGCATGGACACTTCTCGCTACGACCTCCTCGTTTCTCAAACTCGCCCAACTAGACAGTGCCTGCAATCCTAAGAGACTAGATATCCGAGGGGATCCAGTTTTCATCCATTTATATATGCCACTTGATCGAAACCAATGTATGTACTGTCAATTGACGCTCCTCGACCGCTATTCACTCCGATAGAATGAGCGGGTTGTTTCGCCGGTACTTGGTCGTTCTCGTCCGGTTTTTCCCATTCGCGCTGGCATTTCTCCGCGATCGACGGCGGTTCATCCTGTTTGGCTCACGAAGGCAGGTCCCGGACGAGGCCCATCGACAGCGAGCCGAGCAGATCCGGGATACGATGCTCGAACTCGGACCAGCGTTCATCAAAGTCGGGCAGGTACTCTCGACACGCCCCGATATCGTCCCGCCGGTCTATGCCGACGTATTCGGAACCCTCCAAGACGAGGTCCCCGAGGGCGCGGGGGGAGATCCAAAGCACGTCATTGCACAAGAGCTTGGCGACGAACTCGATCAGTCGACACTCGAACCGGTCGCCGGCGGGTCGCTCGCGTACGTCTATACGGCGACCTACCGAGGTGAGCGAATCGCACTGAAGGTGCGACGTCCTGAACTGAAGCCCATGATTACGCGTGACCTTCGGGTCGTCCGGGGACTGGTTCCGTTGATTCGCCCCTTCGCTACCGAGCGCCAGCAGTATTCGATCGAAAATGCGGCTGACGATTTTGAGGACATAATTCTGGACGAACTGGACTTCGACCGCGAAGCGACGGTCATGGCTGACATCAGGGAGAATTTCCACGGCGATGAGCGAGTCGTGATCCCTGCCGTCTATGAAGACCTGTGCTCGGAACGAGTGCTAGCGATGGAGTATCTGACCGGGCAGAAAGTAACTGACGGCAACGCCTTCGACGGTATCGATATGACGCCACACGAGATGGCGACACGGATCATCAATGTGTATCTGGAGATGGGACTCGTCGACGGCGTGTTCCACGCTGATCCCCATCCGGGTAACCTCGCCGTCACAGACGACGGCCGTCTGTTGCTCTTCGATTTCGGCATGAACGAACGCCTTCCACCCACGGTTCAGGAGGACATTGTCGCGCTCTATCGGGCACTCGTCCGTCGTGACGTGGATGATCTGGTAGATGTGCTTGTCGCGCTCGATGTCCTTGAGCCACACGTCAACCGTGCTGAGGTCGGCCGGGTGCTTGCGCTCGTCATCGAGAACCTCGAAGGCCGCTCGGAAATCACTTGGCGGATGATAATTACGGAATTGACGACAAATCTCCGTGCGTTCCCGTTCCGGATTCCGCCGGACGTAATGTTACTCATCCGGGTCGGGACCGTCGGTGAGGGTGTCTGTCGGCAGCTCGATCCGGAGTTTGACTTTCTCGCCGCTGTGCGCTCATTCCTCGTCGAACAGGGGCTCATCGAGAACGAACTCAATGCACTCATCGAGGAAACGCGGGCAGATATTCGCCGGTCGCTTCCTGCACTGGCACGGGTCCCCTCTCGGGTCGATAGAACGTTGTCCCGGCTTGAGCGGGGCGAACTGGTCGTCCGTACAGACCCGGTTGAGGGACGCGGAACGGGTGCACAGAAGCTCGGCTACGCGGTGGTCGCCGGCGCGCTCATCGTGGCCGCAGCAATTCTGACGTTCCACGAGCGCCCGTACGAAATCCCCGTGGGTGCCGCCGCAGCCGGCTTTCTGCTGTTCTATCTTGTCGACATCGGGTCATAATTTTCAGATTCACCGGGTCCCAGAAGAACAGACGGCAATTCGCTCAAGGAACAGGACAGAGAGTGACAGCACGGGGAGACGGTCATCTGAAATGGCTCGTCCAGTTTGCTGCTCTCCAAATAACTCGAACCGAGCATGGCCCCATAGCACCCACAGTAGACAATTGATTCCGGGCCTC
Organism: Haloarcula marismortui ATCC 43049; assembly: GCF_000011085.1. Taxonomy (NCBI): domain Archaea; kingdom Methanobacteriati; phylum Methanobacteriota; class Halobacteria; order Halobacteriales; family Haloarculaceae; genus Haloarcula; species Haloarcula marismortui. The sequence goes on along the minus strand of NC_006397.1, from coordinate 230,246 downwards.
ACACCCGAAGTTTGACAACTTGGAGGACTGAACTCTAGAGAATGGTCGAGATCATCGACTCGCTTCTCCTTCGTCTCCTCGTTGCATTCGGTATTGGCGCTCTCATCGGACTGGAACGGGAACAGGCGGAATCTGGGGGAATGTTCGCCGGCAGCCGGACGTTTCCGCTGTTTGCCCTCGCCGGCGCAACCGTTCAGGCGTTCTTTCCTGCCCTCTTCCCTGTCACAGTCCTCGCTATTGCAATCCTCCTGACCGTCGCGTATGCCGGGAAAGTTCTGACCGAAGGAGATATCGGACTCACGACGGTGACTGCTGCATTGCTCACTGTCCTTCTGGGCGCGTTAGCAGTGTCCTCCGAACGCGGGACGGTCTTCGCGATCATTCTCGGCGGGCTTGTCACTATCCTCCTGTCTGCGAAGCCGACGATCCACAGGTTCGTCGACAAAATTGACGAACGTGAACGCCGTGCCTCCCTCAAATTCATCCTCGTCGTGGTGGTCGTGCTGCCAATTCTGCCTGATCGTGAACTCGATGTGCTGTATGGTCTCAATCCACGGTTTATCTGGGTGATGGTCGGCTTTGTCACCGGGCTGAGCTTCGTTGCCTACATCCTGAGTCGGGCTGTCGGAGCCAAGCGAGGAATTGCCCTCACGGGAATCTTTGGCGGATTCGTCTCTTCAACCGCGACGACGGTCTCGGTGGCCGAGCGAATCAGTGAAACTCCCGACCTCTACAGGATCGGCTCGTTTTCGGTTGTTGTCGCATCGATTGTCATGTTTCCGCGCGCACTCCTCGAGGTCGCTGTCGTGAACCGGGCACTCCTCCCTCAAGTCGCTGTGCCGCTCGGAGTGATGACTGGTGTTGGCGTGTGTATCGCCGGCATCGTCTACTGGCAATCGACCACAGAGTCGGCGGTCGAGACCGATCTCACGAACCCGTTTCGTCTCCGACCGGCACTGTTTTTCGGCGCTGTCTTCGCAATCGTGCTCCTGGTGTCCCAGTCCGCAAATACCTGGTTCGGCGATTCGGGTATCTACGTGACTGCGTTTCTTTCGGGGCTTGCTGACGTCGATGCGATCACGCTTACGCTGAGCGCACTCGAAGCGGACGGTGAGATCTCTGCCAGAGTCGCAACTACCGGTATCGTCATCGGTGCTATTGCGAATACGCTCACAAAGGCCGGCCTCGCGTGGCTACTGGGGACGGTCGAACTGGGCCGGCGGGTGACGGTCGCTCTTGGGGCCGTCGCCGCCGCTGGCATCGTTGTCGTCGTCCTGTGATTCGCTACGCTAGCGGAGCTACGTCGCTCTCAAGAGAGCGCGTCTAAAAGCCTGTACCGACTGCGGTCACACAACTCTGGTGTCGCGACGGTCTCAGAATAGCTATGGACGTGAGTGGTGAGGTGGCGAAACGTCAGGCGTCGAAAAACCGGTCAGGCTTGATTCGCGATAGCCGCATCGCGTTTCCGGTGACGCCGAGGCTCATCCCCATGTCGCCGACCACGACCGCGAGCGCTACGCTTACCAGTCCCAGTGGGACGCCCAGTGCGAGCAGGAGCTTCACGCCGAGGCTCACCCAGATATTCTGTCGGATCACGTCGGTGGCGGTGTGTGACAGCTCGTACAGGTAAGGGAGCTTCCCGATGTCATCGCCCATCAGTGCGATATCCGCAGTTTCCAGCGCTGTGTCGGTGCCGGCAGCACCCATCGCAATGCCGACCTCTGCGGTGGCGAGTGCTGGTGCGTCGTTGATCCCGTCGCCGACCATCGCCACCGTACCGTACTCCGCCTGCAACTCCTCGACCGCATCGACCTTCTCATCTGGCAGGAGTTCGGCGCGATACTCGTCGACACCGACCGTGTCGGCGATGGCGCGGGCGGTGCCTTCGTTGTCGCCAGTCAGCATCACGACACGCTCGATACCGAGCGCCTGTAATCGCTCGACAGCCTGTTTTGAGGCGGGGCGTACCTCGTCGGCGATAGCGATGGCACCCAGCAGTTCCGAGTCCGTTCCGACGATAATGACTGTCTTGCCCTCCCGCTCCAGTGCGGCGAGTGTATTCCCGGCGAATGCCCCGCCACCGGACGCAGGTGTCTCTTCCGACACGACGCCACCGTCAGACCGATGATCTGAGGAGTCCCCGGTCGCTCCGCTCCTGAGGACACCGTCTGCCTCGCGGCGAGTACGTGAGAGGTCGAAGCCCACCTCCTCGAAGAGCGCAGGCTTGCCCGCGTAATATATCTCGCCGTCAATCTCTCCGCGGATACCCTTTCCGGTGAGAGTCTCGAAGCCAGTCACTGCAGGCAGGTCCTCTACACCGTCCTCGGTGGCACGGGTGAGAATCGCCGTGGCGATCGGATGCTCGCTGCGACGTTCCAGTCCGGCGGCGTGACTGAGGAGCGTCGCCGCGTCGGTGTCGCCGGCAGGGACAACATCGGTGACAGCGAGTTCGCCTTTCGTGAGCGTCCCCGTCTTGTCGACGGCGACAGCGTCGACCTCGCCCATCGCCTCGAGATAGTTGCCGCCTTTGATGAGAACGCCGTTCTTTGCGGCGCTGGTGATGCCCGAGACCACCGAGACGGGCGTCGAAATAACGAACGCACAGGGGCAGGCAATCACCAGCAGCGTGAGCCCACGGATGAACCACGTCTGCCAGTCGCCGACGAACGTGACTCCATACCCCGCTACAGCCACTGACACTGGGTCGGCGATGACCAGTGGCGGGATGGCGGCGGTCAGAATCGCCAGCACAACGACGGCTGGCGTGTAGTAGCCCGAGAACCGGTCGACAAACTGCTCAGTGTCGGTCTTTTTCGCCTGTGCGCCCTGCACCATCTCGATAATGCGCGAGAGCGTCGAGTCGCCCGCCGTCGACGTGACCGTCACTTCGAGGTATCCCTCTTCGTTGATTGCGCCGGCGTAGACCTCGTCACCGGCGACCTTGTCGACGGGGACACTTTCGCCGGTGATCGGTGACTGGTCGACCGCGCTCTCGCCATCGACGACCGTGCCGTCAAGCGGGATCTTGTCACCGGGGCGGACGGCCACAGTCTCACCCACCTCTACCTCGTCGGCGGGCACCGTCACTTCCTCGCCATCGCGCACAACGGTGGCCTCGTCAGGTGACAGTTCCATCAGTTCACGCAGAGAGTCTCGTGCCCTGTCCATCGCGTAGTCTTCGAGCAGTTCTGCAATGCTGAACAGGACGGCCAGCGTCGCAGCCTCAACGAAATAACCGATGCCGGTCGCGGCGATGATAGCCGTGCCCATCAGCAGGTCGATATCGAGACTTAGATTCTTCGCAGAGTAGTAGCCACTGCGGACGACGGGGACACCGCTGACGGCGACGGCCCCCAGAAATAGGGCGTCGGCAACGGACAACGGATACCCGAGAGCGCTTGCTACCGCGACGTTCTGTGCCGTCAGGAGAAATTTGAACAGGAGACCGAACGTGACCAGCGCTGCGCCGAGCCACGTCTTCTTCGCGCGGGGACTCGTCCAGACCTCCGACGGCGGCGCGATATCGGCACCGCCACCCGTCTCCGCTTGCTCAGCGGCGTCGGAGTCCGGGCCGCCGCTGACCTCGTAGCCAGCAGCCTCAATCGCCTTGACCACGTCTGTCCCGCTGGTGCGCTCAGGGTCGTACGTGACAGCGGCCGTCCCAGTAGTCGGTTGGAGGGTAGCGTCGACAACGCCGTCAACGCGCTGGAGGCTCTTATCTACCTTCTGGGCGCAGGAGGGACAATCCATCTCGGGGACTGTGAGGCGGACAGTCCGCTCCTGTCGCTGACCGTCGCCACCCGCCCCCTCCGCCGCATCCGGATTCTCTGTCATTACTTCATGATTGGTGCGTGAGTTCGATAAGGCTTTATTGGAATATTCCAAACCGAGCGTCAGCGTGATACCGGCGGCTCTTCGGTCAGGTGCCTGCCTGCGACGTACTGTTTTGCCAACTGTTCCTCGGCCCGACGCAGTCGGTAGGTGAGCGTCGACCGCGGGACATCGAGGTGCTCGGCTAACTCGCCGCCGTCGACTTCCCGGGGTGACTCGTAGTAGCCGTGCTCGACGGCGGCCTGGAGTGCGGCCTCTTGTTCCGGCGATAGAGCGCTCTGTGTCCCGTTGGCTTCTCGCATCGACGCCGTCGTGTCGGCAGTACGGAGTATCTCCATCTGAGCACGTTCCCCGACGGCCGCCGCGAGCTCGTCGAAGAACGCGGCCACGTCACCGTCGCCGGAGTGAATGAGTCGCCACGTGTAGTGACGCCCCTCGTGGCGCGTCTCGAACAGCACCCCGTCGCCCAGGTGGTCCTGAGCGATGTGGGGAACCGAGGCACAGGCAGGGGTGCGCTCCCAGTCAGAGTAGAGGACGAGCATGTCATCGGCTCGGTCAAGGACGCGAGTGGTCTGTGTGGCACCGCAGTCCTCGGTGGCAAGACAGTCAGCGTAGTAGTCGCTGGTGAGGAAGGCGTCCTCGATGGCGGTGAGTGCGGCTGGCGTTCCAGTTGCGTGGTCAACCCGCCAGAGACGGTCAGCAGTGGCGTGCAGCGACAGCGAGCGGACGCGGGCATCGGGATGCTCGGCGAGGGCGTCTGCAACCCTGTTACAGCCCGGTTCGTAGTCAAGGGCGAAGACGAGTTCGCGCATACGCATCATACAGCGCGGTTCGATAAAACACGTCGGCACGGTACTGGCCAGCGCCAGTGAAAGTCAGAGCACGCCATCGGTATCGGGTAAGTCCTGTATTCGTTGGCTTTCAGTAGGCTGGTACCCGTCCAGAGTTACGTCACTGTGGGTAGTATAGTTCTGCTCTCTGTCTAACAGCGGAACCGGTGGGGTGGCTAACAGCGGAAGCAGTGGGGTGGGTGTGTGGAGCATCTCCAACTACAGATGCCGGGATCACAATCTACCGTTGCCACTTCGGTCAGATTGTGACGGTGACGTACGAACCGATGCGATAGTGACGCGACGACGGTACATATATGCCATTGGAACAAGAGGTTGCTAAGAACATCAGCAAACCAACTGAGGGCAGGTAATGTCGAGCCACTACATCACGTCAACAGACCATCTCCCTGAGGAAGCACAGGCAGAAACCACACTACAGATCACGGACGCGCAGACGAAACGCATCTTCGAGGCACGCGTCCGGATTGCCAAGGACCCTGCTGAACTCACTGACCCGGAACCGCTTACAATCGTTGCCGGGCCACACGAGAGCGTCAGCGAGACCAGATACGTCGAACTACTCGATGAGACCGATGCGACCGGTATCGATCACGAGCTCGTAGCCCATCTGGCGGCCGAACAGGAGACGGCGTCGAATATCCTCAACACCCGGTCCGACGATCTGAAGGTACTCTTGCAGTATCTCGTCGAGACTGGCGAGTACGAATCAACGGCCGATGCGCTTCGTGAGGTCGCGTTCGACCACCTCGCCACAGAGCGACCGGCCCTGCTGGACGCCTACGCGGAGGTCCGCCGCGAACCCGATGACGACCCACTCAGGCGCGTGCTCGGAAAACAGGAGTGACAGATGGCAGTCAATTCGCTCCGCGAGTACCTCGATTTGCTCGACACGACCGGCTGGCTTCGGTCCTTCGACCAACCGGTGTCGTGGGACCTCGAAGCAAGTGCAGCGACGATGCTTGCCAACATCCGTGACGGACCGGTCCCGGTGTTCGAGTCCATCGCAGGGATAGAAACGGAGTCGAAACTGGTTGGCGACCCGTACCGCGGCCCTCAGACACGCCCCTGGGATCACTTCGCTCAAGCGCTGGGCTTCCCAAGTGGCCTTTCAGGCTGTACGTACTACGACCGAGTGATTGCCCGCCTCAACAGGACGAAAGCGCCTCGAACCGTTGCGAGTCACAGGGCCCCCTGTAAGGAAACAGTGCGGACGGGAACCGAGGTCGACCTCCTGTCGTTCCCGTGGCCATATATCCACGAGGGCGACGGGGGGCGGTATTCTAACCACCACACCATCGTCGCACCGGACCCCGACACAGAGTGGGGGACCTGGTCGAGCCATCGAATGATGATCCACGACAGCTCCCAGGCCAGTCTGCTGTTACTGGCCGGTGAGCAGGTTCCCAACCGCTACTACTACGACTACGAGCCGCGGGGCGAACCGATGCCAGTCGCGGTCGTTATCGGTGCAGAACCCACTGTCGAGAGTACTGCAGATATGTGGATCCCGACAGGGCGGAGCGAAGCGGCCTTCGCGGGCGGCCTGAAAAATGCGCCTGTAGACCTCGTCCAGTGCGAAACCAATGACCTGTACGTTCCGGCGACGGCCGAGCTAGTTCTCGAAGGGCACGTTCGACCCGACGACCGGCTTGATGAGGGACCGTTCGGAGACTACTTCGGCTACATGAACGGCCCGCGGCGCTCCATGCCGGTGTTCGAGGTCGATGCGATCACTCACCGCCACGAACCGCGGCTACCGTTTTGCGTCGAGGGGAGCGGTGTCGGATACGGACAGAACTCGACGAGTACGCTCCGACTCGTCGCAGCCGGCCCCGACGCGACCGTTGGACTCCGAGCCGCCGGATTTGACGTTGCGATGGCGGTCCCGTGGCGCTTTACCTCCCGCACCGTCTGGGTCATCGCGACTGACCGACCGTATCCGGGGTATCTCCACGAACTGGCGAACTTTATCTTCACGACGTGGGGGATGCTCCACATCGACTTCTTCGTATTTGTCGACGCTGCTGTCGACCCGCTTGACCCGCGGGCAGTGTTGACGACCATCGCGCTTGAGGCTGATCCGGACGCCGACTTCCACCAGTTCGGCGTCGAGCGGATGCCGAAAGTCCCGCTCAACATCTACCAGACGCCCGACGAGAAGGGCAGTGCGGATGTGGGGACTTCGAAGGCGAAGACGGCTAAAGCCTACATCGACGCAACGACTGACGGTGATGCGACGGACACGACGGCGACCGCAGAAACACGGAAGCGAGCCCAAGAGCGGCTGGTCGAAGCGGGACTAGACGCTGCGCGGTTCGACCGGCTCGACGAGCGGGAGGGCAAATCACAGTGATACCGTTCACGCAGTACGTCCGTGGACTGGCCGGCGACGACGACCTCGTCCGACTCGACGGCCCATTCGAGGTCCCGGTTGACGTGCTTGCGGCGGAGGCGCTCCGTGCGAGTGGGCCGACGCTTCGGTTCCAGCGACCCACAGGCATAGATCTAGTTAGCGGTGTGTTCAGCGGTCCGGACCAGACACAGCACCGCGAGGCCCGGCCGTGGTCGCGACTGGCGCTCGGCCTTGGACTTGAGCCGGACGCCACGCTTGTTGATCTGCTGGAGACAATCAGCACTCTCGGCCCAACCGGCGGGAATCCGGAGCCGACATATGCGGGGCAGGCAGCCTCGGGGACAGATATCGACGTACAGGACCTGCAGCTCCCGCAGGGCGAAACCGACATGTGGCCTGCAGTGACGCTTGGTGTCGCATCGGTCTCGACCGCTGACGGCACACACTGGGCACCGGTTCACGGCTCGGTTGTGGGCGGCGACACGCTCAGAGTGCGCGTCCCGGACGCGCTGTCGTCGCTTGTTGCTGACGGGACCACGATGACGATAGCGCTTGGCGTGCCGCCGGCGGCGATTACGACGGCATACCTGCTCGCTGTCACCGAGCAAACGACCACGCCAATCCAGTCCTGTGGGGTAACTGGCACCGTTCCGCTCGTCCCGACCAACGGCGGACTCGTCCCGAGTGCGACGGAGGTTGTTATCGAGACGACAGTTGTGGACCGTCAACCTGACTTCCGCTCCGACCGTCGAGAAGGCTGGGAGTACGTCGTTGTGAGCGGGCCGCTCTCACTGTCGGTCGAGAGCGTCCGCGCTACTGACACCCCAGTCATCCCCATCTCCCCGGTCGGCCGCCCACTCGCGGATGATATCCAGCTTACGGGGCTTGCGACCGCCGCAACGCTCTATCACCGGGTCAACAACTACTGGGGTATCTCACCAGTCGAATGGGTCATGTTACCAGCAGAGGCCGAGCTTGGTATCTGTTTCGTGGCCAGTGACGTGTTGTATGGCGGCTTCGAGTGGCAACTCGCGAATATCCTCTTTTCCTTCTCGTCGCTTTTTGACACGGTGGTTATCGTCGACGAAGACGTGCCGCCACAGGATTTCGGCCGCGTTCTGGCCGACGTCTGGCTGAAATCACACCCTGCTCGCGACTGGACGTTCAGCGAACCGGACGCACCGGCGGCGACACGGCCGCACTACCGAACGGACAATGAAACCGGTTCGCGTCTGTACGTGAATGCGGCATGGGACCCGCGCTGGAAGGAAACGTACATCGCGCCACGGGTCACGTTCCAGAACTCCTTCCCGGGCAACGTCCGCGACGTGGCGCGTGCTCTGTGGGACGAATCCGACACCGGTCCCGAAGACACGACTGAAAGCGGCGCGTCTCGCTGAATATGTCTCCCGAGTGTGTATATCTTCACGGATGTCGTAAACGCATCTGTTTACGCTATACACAGTACAAATACTACCTACGAAGGAAGCCAAATAGTAATTGGTACAATATATTTTGCGTGGAAAGTAACCGGTACAGTTATACCGGAAACCGGTATTCCGAGCGGTGTATGGTGACCAGCCACAACCTCCCGGACTACGACACAGCACGGCAAGAATTCTCCTGGGACGATATTTACGCGGACGCGGACTGGGATGCACCGAACGACCTGAACATCGGACACGAAGTTGCCGACCGACACGCGACCGACCGGGGACAGGTCGCACTCTATCAGGTCGGGACCGACGGAGAGCTGTCGAAAATGACGTTCTGGGAGCTTGCTGACCGCTCAAGCCAGTTTGCCAACGTCCTTGACGACCTCGGGGTTGCGCAGGGCGACCGGGTTTTCTCGTATATGCCTCGAATCCCCGAGCACTACGTGGCGCTGGTCGGAACGCTCAAACACGGTGCGGTCTGGGGAAGCGTCAACGAGCGGTTCGGGCCCGATGGCATCTCGTACCGTCTGGACGACTGCGACGCGAAGGTCGTCGTCACTACGACTAACAATCGCGACACGGTCGAAGACGCACTGGACGATGCGCCGGCGGTCGAACACGTAATCACTGTTGACCGCGGGGGCGGCGCACCCGCTGACGACGTGGTCTTCAATACTGCGCTCGACGGCGCGAGCACAGCCTACGAGGTTGCCGAGACCAGCGGGGAAGACGACGCACTGCTGTACTACACCTCAGGAACCACTGGGCTGGCCAAAGGCGTCCTCCACAAGCAGCGCTGGATCGCCGGTGTCGCGGCAACACAAAAACACGCCGTGGATCTTCAGGATGGCGACCTGTACTGGTCAACTGGCGACCTCGGCTGGCTGACGGGTGCAATCAACACACTCGGTGCCTGGTTCTGGGGTGCGTCGCTGTTCACGTATGAGGGCGAGTTCGACACCGACGAGTGGGCCGCCCTGCTGGATGAATACCCGATCAGCGTCCTGTTCTCGGTCCCGACGGCCTACCGGATGCTCCGGGAAAACGAAGACGTGCTTGCCGATGTCAACCTTGATTTACGGCATGCGCTCTCTATCGGCGAACCACTCAGTGCCGGGGTCGTCGAGTGGGGAGAGGACGAACTCGGTGTCACGATTCTCGATACGTACGGGCAGACCGAGACCGGGAACATGATTATCAACAACTATCCGACGATGGAACTCCGGCCCGGGTCGATGGGGAAACCACTCCCTGGAATCGAGGCCGACATCGTCGACCCACAGAGCGGTGAAGTTCTGGAACCCGGCGAAACGGGCGAGATTGCGCAACGAGGAGACTATCCGTGTTTCTTCGCCGAGTTCTGGAACAAGCCCAAGAAAACCCAGCGGGCGTTCATCGACGGTCCCGACGGGAAATGGTATCTCTCGGGCGATCTGGCACACAAGGACGAGGACGGGTATTTCTGGTTCGAAGGGCGGGCAGACGACGTGATCCTCTCTTCGGGCTACCGCATCGGGCCGTTCGAGGTCGAGAGTTCGCTGGGCGAACACGAAGCGGTCGCTGAGGCGGCCGTCGTTCCCAAACCTCACGAAGCGCGGGGCAACATCGTCAAGGCCTATGTTGTGCCGAGCGATGACGCGGAGCCGTCCGACCCACTCAAAGAAGACATCCAGAGCTACGTGAAAGAAGAGCTCTCCGCACACGAGTACCCGCGCGAAATCGAGTTCCGCGAGGAACTGCCCAAGACCGTGACTGGAAAGATCCGCCGAACCGAGCTCCACGACGACGCCGAAGCAGAAGCTGAAGTCGAATCCTGACACAGGGTATCAAGCAGTACGAGTGCCAACGCAGACACAACCACAATGAATTTCGAAGCTACAGAGGAACGCTCGATGATTCGGTCGACCGCAGCGGACGTGGCGGCCGAGTACGGACCGGAGTACTGGCGCGAAAAAGAAGAAGCAGGCGAGTTCGGACAGGAATTCTGGGACGAACTGGCTGCAGCCGGCTTCCACGGCCTGCTGGTCCCGCCGGAGTACGAAGGGGCCGGGATGGGCATACAGGAGATGGGGCTGGTCATGGAGACGCTCTGTGCCGAAGGCTGTGGCATGGCGGGCACGTGGTATCTGGTGCTCACCGCCGGCATGGCTGCTGTCGGTATCAGCGAGAACGGGACAGAAGCGCAGAAACAGACCTATCTGCCGGACATCGCTAACGGCAAGCGAAACTTCTCTATCGGTATCACAGAGCCCGAAGCCGGGACAAACACGCTGAACGTCGCGACCCGTGCCGAGAAAGACGGCGACGAGTACGTGCTGAACGGGAACAAGGCCTGGATTACCTTCGCCGACCGGGCTGACAACATGATTCTCGTCACGCGCACGACCCCACGTGACGAGGTCGAGCGCGGGACTGACGGCATAAGCCTGTTCATCGTCGATATGGACGACCCCAACATCGACGTGTCTCCGATTCCCAAACACGGTATCAATTACTCGAAGTCCTGTGAAGTCTTTATCGAGGACGTTCGGGTCCCCGAGGAGAACCTGCTGGGCGAGGAAGACGACGGCTGGTGGACCCTGGTCGATATGCTGAACCCGGAACGTATTGGCTTTGCCGCCGCCGGGACCGGTATCGGCAAACTAGCCGCGGACACTGCTATCGAGTACGCCAGCGACCGGGAGGTGTTCGATGCGCCTATCGGGAGCCATCAGGCGGTCTCGTTCCCGATCACCAAGGCGTACGCCCGTATGGAAACGGCGGCACTCATGCGTGAGAAGGCGTCATGGCTCTACGACCAGGGCGAAGAGTGTGGATACGAGACAAACGTCGCGAAGGCGACGGCCGTCAGTGCTGGTATCGAAGCGGTCAAACAGTCGATGCAGGCGTTTGGTGGCTGGGGCTACGCGAAGGAGTACGACGTCGAGCGCTGGTGGCGTGAAATCAACCTGACACGGTTGGCCCCAGTTTCCCAGCAGATGGCGTACAACCATATCGGCCAGCACCTCGGCTTCCCCAGATCCTACTAATGTTCGAGAAAGTCCTTGTCGCAAACCGCGGCGAAATCGCGGTTCGTGTGATGGCTGCGTGTGAAGAGTTGGGTATCGAGACGGTCGCCGTCTACAGCGACGCCGACCGCAACGCCGGCCACGTTGAGTACGCCGACGACGCATACAACGTCGGCCCGGCACCTGCAAGCGAGTCGTACCTCGACCAGACCGCTATCCTTGATGTCGCTGAGCGGGCCGGGGCCGACGCAATCCACCCCGGGTACGGCTTCCTCGCCGAAAACGCTGAGTTCGCTGGCCGCGTCGAAGCCGCTGACGGTCTCACCTGGGTCGGCCCGCCAAGCGACGCGATGGAAACGCTGGGCGAAAAGACGAAAGCCCGGACGGTGATGCAGGAGGCTGGTGTCCCAGTCGTCCCCGGCACGACGGACCTGGTCAGTGAGCCGGACGAAGTGCGCGAACTGGGTGCCAAGTACGGCTACCCCATCGCAATCAAGGCTGAAGGCGGCGGTGGCGGTCGTGGCATGAAGATCGTTCGGAGCGAGGCCGAAGTTGCGGAGGCGCTCAAAAGCGCAAAACGCGAGGGGGAAGCGTATTTCGGCAATGACTCGGTGTACGTCGAAAAGTATCTCGAAGCCCCAAAGCACGTCGAAGTGCAGGTGCTTGCGGACGAACACGGTAATGTCCGCCACCTCGGCGAGCGCGATTGCTCGCTGCAACGTCGCCACCAGAAAGTCATCGAGGAAGCCCCGAGTCCAGCGCTTGACGCCGAACTGCGTACGGAGATCGGGGCGGCCGCCAGACGCGGTGTCAGTGAAGCCGGGTACACGAACGCCGGGACCGTGGAGTTCCTCGTCGAAGACGGGGAATTCTATTTCATGGAGGTGAACACCCGAATTCAGGTCGAACACACCGTCACTGAAGCAGTGACCGGGATCGATATCGTTCGCTGGCAGCTCCGGGTCGCTGCAGGCGAGCGACTGGACTTTACACAGGACGACGTGTCGATAGACGGGCACGCCGTCGAGTACCGGATCAACGCGGAGAACCCGGCGGAAGACTTCGCGCCGACGCCAGGGCCGCTAACGACGTACGCGCCGCCAAGCAGTATCGGTGTCCGGCTCGACCACGCGGTCTCCCAGGGCGACGACATCGGGGGCGACTACGACTCGATGATCGCGAAGCTCATCGTCGCTGGCGAGGACCGGGAGCACTGTCTGGACCGGTCAAAGCGTGCTCTCGACCATTTCACTGTCGAGGGGGTCCATACCACTATCCCGTTCCATCGGTTGATGCTGGATGACGACACCTTCCGCGCCGGGACGCATACAACAAAATACCTCGACCAGGAACTCGCCGACGATGCCCTCGACGCGGCTGTTGCACGATGGGGGACTGACGAGGTCGGTGGCGACGCCTCGGCGGCGTCGACGGATCAAATCGCTGTCGAAGTCGATGGGAAGCGCTTCGATGTCGTCGTTACGGACGGACTGCCCCGCATCTCCCGTGATGGCAACGCCAGTGGCGGCTCCGGCAGTGGCACTTCGGGCGGCAACTCATCCGGTGGCGGCACGGTGGACGTGACCACGTCGGGTGCGATTACGGCCGAGATGCAGGGCACTATTCTTTCGACTAAAGTTGTACCCGGTGACGATATTGCTGCGGGCGATGTCGTCTGCGTGCTGGAGGCGATGAAAATGGAAAACGACGTGGTGGCATCTGCGGGCGGCACTGTTGCATCTGTCCCGGTCGCAGAGGGCGATTCCGTAGACATGGGTGACACCCTGGTTGTACTGGAGGAATAAGTATGCAAGTCAAAATTTCAGACGACGCGACCGAATCGGAAGCACAGGCCATTGCCGAGGCGCTGGCGACACACTTCGAGGACGACATTACCCTCGTTGTCGACGGCGGCGAAACGGTCAGCAGTGCCACGTACGACGGCACTCGGCAGGATGAATCCACGGACCCAGTCGAGGACGACCTCGGCCCGACCGAACGCGAGGAGGCCCTGCGCGAGGAGATTGCAGAGATCCTCGAAGGTGGGCCGGAAAAGTACAAAGAGCAGTTGCCTGAGGAGGGCAAGCTGTTCGTCCGGGACCGTATCGACCTGTGGTTCGGTGACGATTTCCTGTTCGAAGACGGGAAATTTGCGGAGTTCGACGCCGACGACCAGCTCCCGGCCGACGGGCTCATCACGGGGGCCGCGGAGTTCGAGGGCCGTGACCTGCATTTCATGGCCAACGACTACACGGTCAAACGCGGCAGCATGGCCGCAAAGGGTGTCGAGAAGTTCCTCCGGATGCAACAGCGGGCGCTGAAAACCGGGCGACCGGTGCTGTATCTGATGGACTCCTCGGGGGGTCGTATCGACCAGCAGACGGGCTTTTTCGCCAACCGCGAAGGTATCGGAAAGTTCTACTACAATCACTCGATGCTCTCTGGGCGGGTCCCGCAGATCTGTGTGCTGTACGGTCCCTGTATCGCCGGCGCGGCCTACACGCCCGTCTTCGCGGATTTCACCGTTATGGTCCGGGATATGAGCGCAATGGCGATCGCCAGCCCCCGGATGGTCGAAATGGTCACCGGCGAAGAGATCAGTCTCGAAGAACTTGGTGGCCCTGACATCCACGCACAGCACTCCGGGAGTGCGGACCTCATCGCCGACGACGAGGAACACGCCCGCGAACTCGTTGCGCAACTCATCAGCTATTTGCCCGACAACGCCGACGAAGACCCACCACAGACCAGCGGGACGGCCCCGAAGCGCTCGCCGGAGGGTATCGATTCCGTCGTGCCAGAAAAGCCCAACAAGGGCTATGATATGTTCGACGTGATCGAGCGAGTCGTCGATGCTGGGTCGACACTCGAACTCCGGCCCGAGTACGGCAAGGAAATAATCACGTCGTTTGCCCGGATAGACGGCCGGCCAATCGGCGTCATCGCCAATCAGCCAGCCCAGCGTGCGGGAGCCATCTTCCCGGACGCAGCGGAGAAAGCCGCCCAGTTCATCTGGACCTGTGACGCCTACAACATCCCGCTGTTGTATCTCTGTGACACGCCGGGGTTCATGGCCGGGTCAGGCGTCGAGAAGGAAGGTATCCTCGAACAGGGCAAGAAGATGATCTACGCCACGTCTTCGGCGACAGTGCCCAAGCAGTCCGTTGTGGTCAGGAAGGCCTACGGTGCGGGCATTTACGCCATGTCCGGTCCCGCCTACGACCCCGAGTCGACGATCGGGCTTCCGAGCGGGGAAATCGCCATAATGGGGCCCGAGGCGGCTATCAACGCCGTTTACGCACGGAAGCTCTCCGAGATCGATGACGAGGACGAACGACAGCAAAAGGAGCAAGAACTCCGCGAAGCCTATCGCGAGGATATCGACATTCATCGAATGGCCAGCGAAGTTGTCGTCGACGACATCGTTCCGCCCAGCGACCTCAGAACGGAACTGACGAACCGGTTTGCGTTCTACGAGACCGTCGAGAAAGACCTGCCAGACAAGAAACACGGAACCATCCTCTGAGCTATGACAGGACTTTATTACGAAGAGTTCGAGGTCGGCGAGACCATCGAACACGAGAAGCGCCGCACGATCAGCGAGCGCGACAATCAACAGTTCTGTGATATGACGATGAACCAGCAGCCGTTGCACTTAGACGCCGAGTTCGCGGCCGAGACGGAGTTCGGCGAGCGACTGGTCAACGGGCTCTACACCATGAGTTTAGCTGTCGGACTGACCATCCCGGAGACGACCGATGGCACTATTGTCGCGAACCTGTCCTACGACAGCGTCGAGCATCCGAACCCGGTATTTTACGGCGACACCATCCGCGTGCAGTCGACCGTGACCGACAAACGCGAGACTAGCGACGGTGACCGCGGCATCGTCACGATGCACGTCGAGGTGTTCAAACTCACAGATTCGGACGATGTCCTCGTCTGTGAATTCGACCGGACCGTGCTGTCACTGCGACGCGATACCGCTGAGTGACGCCGGGACCGGTTGACGGACGAAGCCCGGGTCCCAGTCGCTTACTCTGGGACACCGATGACCCACCGCCATCGTTGCTCGAACGTCCCATTGAGAGAGCTGAGGAGTTCACGGGCTCGCAGAACCCGTTCTTCGATGTCGAACTTTGGATAGAGCCGTGCGGCCATCGCGGGAATCGCGTGGAACAGCCGGATGTTTTCGGCAGTCGTCGAAAACCGCCACGTTCCTGTCGTCGTTGAGAACTCACCCGCGAGGGCGTCTTGGAGAGCCGATGTGTCAGTCGGGGAGCGTGACTCGCGCTCAAACTGTTCGAACACGTCCGTGCCGTCAGGACGGAACCAGCCAAGCGGCGCGACGGCCCCGACCACCCCACCAGACCGGAGCACTCTGGCGGCCTCCCGCACTGCGGCCGCTGGCTCGGGGACCAAAAAGAGCGAAGCGGTAAACGCCACCCCGTCGACTGACTGGTCACAGAGCGGCAGGTGGTCGAAATCAGCTTGCAGTCGGGCAGTGGACTCGATTTCGCTCAGCATCTCGCGGCTGATGTCGAGCGCAATAGTCTCCGCTGCTGTCTCGGTGAATACGCGTGTGCTCACACCTGTGCCTGCGCCCGCATCGAGCACTGTCCCAAGCCCGTCGTCAGCATGAGTGCTCATCTCGACGGCGAGCAGGCGTGCGAGCGACGTGAAGCGATTGGTCCGGCGCTCGTAGGCCGTGTAGGCGTCGACGCTGGCATCGAAGTTCTGCCGGACGACGGCTTTCATACACGACAGCACAGTCAGGTCCCGGATAGGTGTTGTCGTTGGCTACCGCTGCCCGGCCTCGCGAGCGCGTTCGAGGACACGCTCTGCCTGTGCGATAAGCGGTGCGTCGATCATCTCCCCGTCGACTTCGAACACCCCAGCATCTGTTTCTTCGTCGGCCGCGATGATGCGTTCGGCCCATGCTATCTCCTCGTCACTTGGGGTAAACGCGTCGTTGATGACCGCGACCTGATCTGGGTGGATTGCCATCTTCCCGTCGTACCCGAGTTGGGCAGCGAACTCAGTTGCGTCACGGAGGCCATCCAGATCGCCGTATTCCGGGTAGATCGTATCGATTGCATCGATTCCTGCGGCGCTGGCCGCAACGACGACCCGCTGGCGTGCATAGAGCACCTCCCGTCCATCGCTGGTGCGACTCGCACCGAGGTCGGCTGCAAGGTCCTCGGCCCCAAAGAGGAGGGCATCGGTCGGGTCGGCGGCTGCAATCTCCGCCGCGTTGAGGACGCCGGCGGCCGATTCCACTAGCGCAAGCACCGGGAGATCCGCATTGTACTCCCCGAGGAGCCGTTCCAGTGCCGAGATGTCCTCGGCCGAACTAGCTTTCGGGAGCATCACACTGTCGGGACTGGTGTCCGACAGTATCCCCCCGAGGTCGGCTGTGGCGCTAACTCCCACGGGATTGATACGAACGCAGATGTGGCTGTTCGAGTTGACAGCCGAGAGTACCGACTGAACCGATTCACGTGCCTGTTCTTTATCAGCCGGTGCAACCGCATCCTCGAGGTCGAAGACGACGACATCAGCGTCGCCACCGGCCGCTTTCCGCATTAACTCCGCATTGTCTCCCGGCGCAAACAGAACACTGCGACGAACCATAGCTGTGCGTTCACCCCCCAGCAGTAAGATGGTAGGGGATAGACGCCCGGCCATGCACAGGATGACCGTGGGTCTGGCGACCCGTTCCCTGTCGCAGTCAGTACGCCGCTTCGTGAATCAGCTATCGGTATCACAACTATCCGTCTACTTCGGTGGGTCTGCTGCACGGCACAAACAGCATGGATTTTTATGACACTGGGTAAAATCTCTCTCTGTGACAACTGACCTCCCGGGTGTCGCCGACAGACAACTGTTCGACACGCACGCGCACCAACCGACCAGTGAGTTCCTCCACGACGCCGGCGGCGAAATGATGCAAGACGCCGCCGACCGGTTCGGCACTGATCTGGAGACGTGGGACTACGACGAAATGCTCGCGGAGTACCACGAGGCGGGCGTCGGTGGTGCTGTCCTGCTTGGCTGGGACGCGGAGACGAACACCGGGAACCCACCCGTCCCGAACGACTACGTCGCTGAGGTCCGGGACGAGTATCCCGACTTCTTCGTCGGGTTCGGGAGCGTCGACCCACTGAAAGACGACTGCGTGCAGGAGGCGATCCGGTGCGTTGAGGATCTGGACCTTTCGGGGTTCAAATTCCAGCAGATCGCACAGGGCTTTGACCCCTCCGATGAACGCCACGACCATCTGTGGAGTACCATCGAAGACCTCGGCGTCCCCGTTGTCTTCCACGGCGGGAACTCGACACTGGGAGCCTGTAGCGCCGGCGGTCGCGGCCTGAAAATCAAGTACGGCAACCCGATGCTTATCGACGACGTGGCTGCTGCACATCCGGACCTCGATATCCTCATCGCCCATCCCGCCTTCCCGTGGGAGAAAGAGCAGCTGGCCATCTGCCAGCAGAAGGGCAACGTGTACATGGACCTCTCCGGCTGGGTGCCGAAGTATATCGACGATCAGGTACTCCATTACGCCGGCACGGTCCTCAAAGACAAGGTGATGTTCGGCACCGATTATCCGATGATCGACCCAGAAACGTGGCTCGAATCGTTCGCTCGCGACACTGACTTTGATACGGATGTCCAGCGGAAGATTCTGTTCGAGAACGCACAGGAGTTTTTCGACCGCTAGTCGAAATCCGGGGTTCGCCCGTCCAGAAACGCCTCGACACCACGTGCATGTCCCGGCGTATCGTACGCCAGTGATTGGATGCGTGCTTCTCGACGCAGCCCGGTTTCCAGGGGCTGGCCGATGTTGTCGTGGATCGCTTCCTTCGCCAGCCCGAGGTTCTCCGTTGGCTGTGCCTGAAGCGTTTCGAGCAGGTCAGCTGTCCGCGCATCGAGCTCGGCCGGGTCGATAGCCTCGTTGATCAGATCCATTTCGGCGGCGCTCTCGGCGTCGATCAGCTTCCCAGTGAACGCGAGTTCTTTGGTTTTCCTGAGACCGATCAGCCGTGGGAGGATGGCGGTTGCGCCCATGTCCGGCACGAGGCCGACGCTGATGAACGATGCACCGAACCGCGCGGAACTGGCGGCGTACGCGAAATCAGCGACGGCCACAAGCGACAGCCCGGCACCGACTGCGTCGCCGTTGACCTTCGCGACGACAGGCACGGGTGCCGAGAGGATATTGCTGGCGACCCGGCCCAGTGTTGTCCGGACTCGCTCGTAGGCTTCCGTTGCCGATTCTTCCCGCTCGCTCATCGCCTCGATATCCCCGCCAGCGCTGAACGAATCACCGTCGCCAGTGAGGAGGACGGCGTCGTGCGTCGCCGGGTCGAGATCCTCGAGCGCATCGGCTAATTCAGTAGCGACCGCTGCCGTTATCGCGTTTTTCGAATCTGGACGGTCGAATACGATTCGTCGAACAGCGCCGTCTTCAACGCGCATGGTCGTACTCACACGCCCGAGTATTTAACTCCGAACCCGTCTTTCTCTGTCGTCGTCTGGTCGGTCGTCGTCGTTACTCTCCACCGTCTCCCGGATGGCCGTCACCGACGCCGCCGAACAGCTGTGTGAACAACGAGTGCTGTGCGCGATGAAGTCGTTCGAGGAATGCAGACTTACTGATCCCGAGCTCGCCAGCGACTTCGCTCGCAGTCGTCTGTCGTGGGACGACAAAGTAGCCCATCGCGACTGCGTATCGGAGACTCTCCTCCTGTGCCGGGGTCAGGTCCCATTGCTGTGCGATAGACGCGTCTTCTGTTGCACGCAGTGCGTACACCCGCTGTAGTTTCACGCCGACAGTTTCACCGGCCGTCTCCATGACTGTCTGGAGAATCTCGTGCCCAACCACAGCACCAGCTAAAACCGCGTTCCCGTCCCGATACGTCAGCGATTCTACCATGAACCCCGCGCTAATGAGTTTATGCACAACACACTGCTGGAGTGACAGGCATCGATAGTTATACCGCCCCTCGGTAACTGACTGGTAGAGATAGCGGATCCGGTCGTCTCCGTCGAGGTAGTCTTTGAGGTCGTCGCTCGCCTGTGCGCTGAACCGCAGCAACACGTTACCGTCCTCCCGGAGGAGCGGCGGGGCCGCCTCGATGGGTGTCCCCGTGACACTGCTCGCATCTGCCAGTGGGCAGTCGTCACCCTCGATGCGAAACTCGACCATCAGGCACTCCTCTATCATTGCCTCGCACATGTGTGGATGTAGTTATAAAACCCGCCTATATGGGGGCAAATTAGTAAGAACATTCCTCACGATTTATAGAATAGATATGAACGTCGACGAAGTCAAAGACCGCGCCGGACCCCGGGAGTTCAGCCCGAAAGACGACCTTCCCGAAGAGTATCGGAAGGCAGCCACGCGGATGCTTGAGTTCCACGCCAACAGCGAGATTATGGGCGCGTTCCTTGAACGGCCCTTCATCAGAAAAGCACCGAGTATCGAGCGAAAGATGGCCTTCAGCGCGAAGGTTCAGGATGAGATCGGCCACGGCCAGATGCTCTACCGAGCGGCGGAATCGCTCGGCGTCAAGACCCGTGAAGAGATGCTCGACGATCTGGCGAACGGAGACGGAAAGTTCCTGAACTGCTTCCACTACCCAATGGAGAGCTACGTCGAGACGCCGATGATCGCGTTCTTTGTCGACGGGGCTGCGATGCGTCGTCAGGCGACCCTGAAAAAGTCCAGCTGGGAGCCATACGCCCACGCGATGGACAAGATCTGCTTCGAAGAGGGGATGCACGTCAAACATGGTGAGTCGATCCTCCGCGAACTGATGAACGGCTCCCGGAAGGAACAGCGTATGACTCAGGAGGCCTTCGAAGAGTGGTGGCCCCGAATCCTGCAGTTCTTCGGCCCGACCGACGACCAGAGCACCCACCACGACTTCGCTGCGGAAGTCGGACTGAAGACGTGTACAAACGACGAACTTCGAACCGCGTTCCTCAACACGTACATCCCGAAGGCCAAGAAATACGGCCTGGAGATGCCCGATGAGCCACGCATCCGCGAAAACGGTGACGGGAGCTACGAGGTCGTTGAGGATGACCTCGACTGGGACGAGTTCTTCACGGTCTCACAGAACGAATACGAGGGCAGTATCGAGCAGATCACCGGTCGCCGGCAGGCTCAGGAAGCGGTACAGTGGGTCCGTGACATGATGGACGACCAGACGACGACGAACAGCGGCCCGCAGTCACAGGCGGCGGACTGAGAACAATGATCTGGGAAGTATTCCGACAACAGAGTCCGGACGCGGATTTCGTTCACTGCCGGGATGTCCACGCACCCGACCGAGAGATGGCGAAGCAGTTCTCGGTCATTCAGCACGGACGGCGGAAGCCAACCCACGCACTCTGGGTTGCCCCGCAGGAGAAAATCACGCAGGTCGACCCCGATGCAGAGAGCCGCGACGAGACTGGGGACGGTGCCGAGAAACCGTGGGCCGTCTTTCGGCAGGACAAGCCCGGTGGGTATCATACGCACTGCGGTGATGTCGACGCTGCCAGCGCCGCCGACGCAGAACAGGCGGCGATCGCGGCGTTCACTGACGACGACCCGAACAGTCTCTGGGTCGTCCAGCACCAGTACATTGGTGAAGTCACAGCGGATGACGTAACGTTTGGCGGGACGACCAACAAGTCCTACCGGTTTGCACAGACGTACAACGTCAACCCGGCTGCTGAGGAGGTCGAAGCCTCCGAGTCTGAGCAAATAGAAGCGGAGAAACAACGAGGTGAAATCTAATGGCAACAACAGAATCCGACCTCGGCGGTCCAACCGACCTTTCGGAGGAAGAACAGCGCGCAGTCGAGGCACAGCTGCTCCGGCTTGCTGACGACGAGTTGATTCAGGCCGAACGCTACACGTTCTGGCAGGTGCGTGCGCCGACACTGGAATCGGACCTCTCGATCTCGAACAACGCACAGGACGAGCTGGGCCACGCACGGCTGTGGTACGATGCAGTGCAGCAACTGGGCTATTCCGAGGAATCGCTCATTTACGAGAGCGACCCCAGCGACTTCCAGCACAGTACGTTCGTCGAGCTGCCGTTTGCGGAAGGTGACTGGGCCGACGCCATCGTCAGAGCGTACCTCTACGACGTTGCTGAAGACATCCGCCTCTCCGCGCTTGAGAACTCGTCATACGAGACAATCCGGAACAGAACGAGCCGCATCCAGGGCGAGGAAGGCTATCATCTCGAACACGCCGAAAGCTGGCTGGACCGGATGGCACTGGACAAGGAAGCCAGCGAACGCGTTCAGGCGGCTATCGACGAGCTCTATCCGTACGCCCTCACGCTGTTCGAACCCGTTGGCGACGTGGAGGCCGACATCGACCGGCTGGGCATCCGAACGATGACCCTCGACGAGATGCGCACCGAGTGGGAGACTCGTGTCGAATCGTTCCTGACCGAACTGGGGTTCGACGTGCCGACCGACGTTGCCCCCGCAACGCCGACGGGCCGGGACAACGAACACACTGACCATTGGCACGACCTTCACGAACAAATGACTTCGAGCTACCGGAATCTGGGACGTGACAAAGCGACGCTGATAATGGCGGACGACGATGAGTAGCGACTACGACCGGCCACGCGCAGACGCTGATGCCACCGCGTGTTCGTACACTGACTACGAGACCAAAGACCACGCGGCGGACGACGTGCCAGCCACGGGCGAAGACGCCGACGGCATCGAACGCGACGTGTGGGCGGCCCTGTATCAGGTCGAGGACCCGGAGATGCCGGTCAGCATCGTCGATCTGGGCCTCATATACGGGCTCGACGTGTCCGACGGCGAAGCCACGGTTGATATGACGCTCACCTACAGCGGCTGTCCGGCACGCGAAATCATCCTCGATGAAGTCGAAGAAGCCGCCGAGAGTGTCGACGGAATCGAGACTGCATCGGTCCGGCTGGTCTGGTCCCCGGACTGGTCCATTGATCTGGTCACCGAACAGGGCAAAGAAGCGTTGCGTGACTTCGGGATGAGCTTTGACGGATGAGCGAGCCGGACCCCAGCGTTACGACCAGCGGCGAACAGACAGGCGCGGAGTGCCCGTACTGTGGCTCGACCGACACCGAACGGAAACACCCACGAGGACCGTCACGGTGTCAGTCGATTCATTACTGTAACGAGTGCCTGCAGCAGTTCAAGAAGTTCGAGTAAGCAGTTATTACTCGCTAGTTCTGGCGTCGCAATTTTATATCGTGAATCAGGGCAATGGTGCCATTGATTGCACTGACTGGCGGTGTGATGCCGACTCGTCGAAGAGAGCTTCAGCCGAGGTTGATGTGGACGTTTTTCACCTCGGTGTAGCTCTCGATAGCCTGTTCGCCCTGTGCGCGACCGTGACCGCTCTGCTTCGTGCCGCCAAAGGGGGTCTGTGGCCACGTGTTGGGCGTCTCGTTGACCATCACCATCCCGTAGTCCAGTCTGTCTGTGACGGTGTGAGCGCGAGTCAGGTCGTTCGTCCAGACACAGGCGGTGAGGCCGAACGGCGAGTCGTTCGCCACGTCAATGGCCGCTTCCTCGTCGCTCACTTCGATTGCAGTGAGCACAGGGCCGAAGATCTCTTCCTGGGCAATCGTCATCTCGTTGTCCACGTCAGCAAAGACGGTCGGCTCGACGAAGTGGCCGGTTTCTTTGTCCCCAGGAACGCCACCGCCGGCCGCGACAGTCGCCCCCTCTTCCTTGCCGGTCTCGATATAATCGAGAATCTCCTGTTGCTGGCCCGCGCTGACGACTGGTCCCATCTGGCCATCGTCGTCGATACCGCCGCCGAGTGGGATGTTTTCAGCGATTTCGGCCATCCGGGAAACCATCTCCTCGTAGACGTCCTCGTGGACGACAATGCGCGAGTTCGCCCAGCACATCTGCCCGGCGTTCATGAAGATCCCGTACTGGATGCCGCGGGCGGCGGCATCGAGGTCAGCGTCGGGGAACACGACTGCCGGCCCTTTGCCGCCGAGTTCGAGCGTTACGTCAGCGACTGCATCGGCAGCAGTGCGCTGGACTGTCTTTCCGACACCGGTACTCCCGGTGAAGGTGACGTGATCGACGCCCTCGTGTCCGGTGAGTGCGTCACCGGCCTCGGACCCCTTCCCGGGAACGACGTTGACGACGCCGTCCGGAAGGCCCGCTTCCTCCGCGGCTTTCGCGTAGTACAGCGCCGATAGCGGCGTCATAGCGGACGGTTTGAGGATAACGCTGTTTCCTGTCGCCAGCGCCGGTGCTAGGCCGCGGCCGGCGAGCTGGAAGGGATAGTTCCACGGCGCGATGTGTGCGGTCACACCGACTGGCTCACGAGTGGTGTAGTTGAGCCGGCCATTTTCGACAGGAATCTCGTCACCGCGGACCTTGTCCGTCCAGCCGGCATAATGGCGGAACGTATCGATGACCATGTCGATTTCCAGCCCAGCCTCGAACGGCGTTTTCCCGTTGTCGTGGGATTCAACCATGGACAGTTCGTCTTTCATCGCCTCGATGGCGTCGGCCATCGCATGGAGTTTCGCCCGGCGCGTTCCGGGGTCCATCGTCGCCCACTCGGAACCCTCTGCAACGGCCGCCTGTGCCGCTTCTACTGCAGCATCGATGTCGGACGCCTCGGCCTTCTGTACCGACGCGTAGGTCCGTTCAGTTGCCGGGTCCTCCGTCTCAATGCTGTCGCCGTTGGTCGCTTCTCGCCATTCTCCGCCGATATACAGGTCTGTCGGGCCGGTGTACTCCATTGCAGTAACAGAGGGAGTGCGCGGCGTCTTAGTTGTTATTATTGATTATTAATGTCTGGGCGACAAGAGCGCTAGCTCTGAGCTTCAAGCCACAAAATTGCGGTACTACGCGCTATCGATGCATCGCCTTCGGCCGCGTCAGTAGACTCACTCGCGTTTCTTGATCAGGAACTTCATGTCGCCCTCGAAGACGACGGTCCCGTCCTGGTTTTCCATTTCAGTGTCGAGGACGACCAGCCCGGCGTCGTCGCGCCCGACTTCTTTGGTGTTGTCAACGACAATCTCCAGCTGGAGTGTATCGCCGATGTGGACCGGGTTTGGGAGGTCCATGTAGTTCATCCCGAGGAACGCGAATGCGGTCCGCTCGACGATCCCGGTCCGGTAGACGAAGCCGGTCGCCTGCACGAACGTCATTGGACCGTGTGCGATCCGCTCACCGAACTCCTGTTCTTCCGCGTATTCCTTGTTCGTATGCAGCTCTGTCCAGTCTCCCGACAGCGCAGAGTGCATGACGAAATCGGACTCGGTAACGGTCCGGCCGACACTGATAAACTCCTGTCCTTCTTCGAAGTCCTCGAAGTGGTGTGGCTCGTAGCTGTATGCCATATTTTTTTATCTAATAGCAGCCATTTATATTTTTACGCTCCGCTGACAGCAGCAGTGACCGGTATATATTTATTATTAGTGATGGAACCACGACCCGTATGTCCGGTGTCGCCGATGAAGTCAGAGAGCGTATCGAATCGGATGCGTACTGCGAAACCCTTGGTATCGATGTCGTCGAACTTGATTCGGGGTACGCCCAGACTGAACTGACGATTACCGAGGACCTGCTGAACTTTCATGGGACACCGCATGGCGGAGCGATCTACTCACTTGCAGATGCGGCGTTCGCCGCGGCGTCGAACTCTCATGGCGAGGCAGCGGTCGCACTGGAGACGAACATCTCGTATTTAGACGCCGTCGACACCGGTGAGACGCTGTCTGCGATCGCTGAAGAAACACATCTCGCAGGCAGCACCGCAGAGTACGAGGTAACGGTGACTGCACAGGATGGCGAGCGCATCGCGACGTTTCGTGGACGAGTCTACCGGCCCTGACAGTCAGTCACGGTGGTCGTAGACGCGTTTTACCTTGCCGACCTGCGTTCGTTCGATACTGCCGGGCGCAACGAGTTCGAGTTCGTCCGGGGTGAACGCGAGTACGTTTTCTAGCCGCTCGATGATTTCGTCTTCCAGCGCTTTGTCACCCGGCCCCTGCTCTGCAGTTCGTTCGATGGTGAGTTCCAGGATGTCGAGGTTGTCCTCTTTGTAGAGGTCGATCCGGTAATGTGGAGCAACGCCGTCGATATCCAATACAGCGTGTTCGATTTCGCTGGGATAGAGATTCACGCCCCGAACGATGAGGAGGTCGTCGGTCCGGCCGGTGACGTTGTCCATCCGTACCATCGTCCGTCCGCACGCACACTCGTCGTAGTTCAGTGTCGTGAGGTCGCCAGTTCGGTACCGGAAGACCGGCAACGCTTCCTTGGTGAGTGTTGTCAGAACGAGTTCACCTTCTTCGCCTTCCTCGACCGGTTCTTTCGTGTGTGGGTCGATGACTTCCGGGTAGAAGTGGTCCTCCCAGATGTGGAGTCCGTCCTTCGCTTCGTGGCATTCACACGAGACCCCAGGACCGATGATCTCCGAGAGTCCGTAAATATCGATGCCATCAACGCCCAGCCGCTCTTCGATTTCCTCCCGCATCGGGTCGGTACACGGCTCAGCGCCGAAGATTATCGTCGAGATCGGCAGATCTCTGGGGTCGTGGCCCATCTCTTCGGCCGTTTCGGCGAGGTAGAGTGCATACGATGGGGTGCATGTGAAAACATCGCTTTCTAGGTCGGTCATCAACTCGACCTGTCGCTGTGTCTGGCCGCTTCCGATAGGAACAACTGAGGCCCCCAACTCCTCAGTTCCGTAGTGGATACCAAGTCCGCCAGTGAACAACCCGTACCCGTAGGCGTTCTGGACGGTATCGCCCGCTTCAGTGCCGCTCGCAGCCAGCGAACGCGCGACAACTTCACTCCAGGTGTCGAGGTCGTCATCCGTGTACGAGACGATTTTCGGCTTCCCGGTCGTCCCGGACGACGCGTGGATGCGGGCGACCTCCTCGTCGTCTACGGCGAAGAGTCCATCTGGGTACTCGTCGCGGAAATCCTCTTTCGTCGTCATCGGCAGTTTCGTGATGTCGTCGATACTCTGGATGTCTTCGGGCGAGACACCTGCCGCATCGAGTTTCTCCCGGTAAAACGGGACGTTCTCGTGGGCGTGTGTGACAATTCTTTGCAATCGGTCAGATTGCAACGCACGCAGCTCTGTCCGGTCAGACGCCTCCAGTGGCTTGTACACCATCTTCAATGATAGAATTGAATGTTAATGATAAAATGGTTTGGGATTGGTCACTGCACCGCCAGTTGCGTGCTTGGTCTAAGGCTGTCAGCAAACGATGCAAAGCTATTTTTCAGTACCCTCAGAGTTCCATGTATGCGGGATGCGTATCTCATCGGCGCAGGGCAAACGCCGTTTGGCTCGATGCCCGAAGAGAGCTACAGATCACTGTTCGACCACGCAGTCAGCGAAGCCATCGACAGTGTCGACCATGGTATCGATACGAACGCGATAGACGAAGCGGTCGTCGGCTCACTCGGCGTGGGCGGTCGACAGCTCGGTCTCTCTGGACCGGCAGCGACTGAACACGCTGGGCTGCACGGCGTCCCCAGCGTGCGCGTTGAAAACGCCTGCGCCGCGTCGGGCTACGCTGTCCGACAGGCAGTGCAGGCAGTCAAAAGCGGGATGGCCGACGTAGCGCTGGCTGGCGGCGTCGAAGTCATGACAGACATGAGCAGCGATGTGACGAAGTACTGGCTTGGTGTTTCCGGTGAAACAGAGTGGGAACGGCTGACTGGGACGACCTTCTCTGGCGTTTACGCACAGATGGCAAGTGCGTATCTACGGGAGTACGAGGCCAGCGAGGAGCACCTCTCGATGGTGGCGGTCAAGAACCATCGGAACGGCGCAAAGAACCCGAAGGCCCACCTGGGCTTCGAATGCTCCCTCGAAGACGCCGTCGGCGCACCGGTCGTCGCAGACCCCTTGAACCTCTATCACTGCTGTCCGACCTCTGACGGCGCAGCGGTCGCGCTCATCGCGAGTGAGGACGTCGTCGGGCAGTACACCGACGACCCGGTCCGGATCGCCGGGGTCGGCGCGGCCAGCGACCGGGTCGGTCTCTTCCAGCGAAACAGCTACACTTCGATTTCTGCCTCGGAAATGGCCGCAGACACAGCCTACGACCGTGCCGGGGTTGGCCCTGACGACCTCGATTTCGCAGAGGTCCACGATTGCTTCACGATCGCCGAACTGCTTGCATACGAGGACCTCGGGTTCTGTGACCGCGGCGAGGCCCCACAGTTACTTGAAGCGGGAACGACCGAATCTGACGGAGCAATGCCGGTCAATCTCTCCGGCGGGCTGAAATCAAAGGGTCACCCTATCGGCGCAACCGGTGCCGGACAGCTTGTCGAGGCGTTCAAACAACTCACCGGCGGCGCTGCGGACCGGCAGCTAGCGGCCCCGAAGTACGGGCTGACTCACAACGTGGGTGGGAGCGGCGGCAGCGCAGTTGTCCACATCCTCGAACGGGAGGCCGCACGATGACTGCCGCAGGGCTTGCGGCCATCGGTGCGTACGCACCTCGCCTGCGGATCGACGCTGAAGAGTTCGAAGCCGCCTGGGGTCGGTTCGATGCGGCGGGGGTTGATGAGAAGGCGGTCCCCGATGCCGACGAAGACGCAGTCACGATGGGTGTCGAAGCGGCCCGCCGTGCGCTCACTGCAGCTGACGCGTCCGGCGCGGCCGTTGCGCATCTGGCCTTTGCGACGACGACACCGCCGATGGCCGAAGAGGACCTTGCAGCGAGACTCTGCAGTATTCTCAACGTCCCCGACGATGCAAAGACGCAGACGATAACCGGCTCCACGCACGCCGGTGCGCAAGCACTGGACGCAACCATGGACGGCGGGCCGTTCGGGGAGGACATCGGCCTCGTCATCATCAGTGACTGTCCGCGGGGCGACCCTGACAGCGAGGTCGAGCACGCCGCCGGTGCCGGGAGCGTCGCGCTCGTTGTCGACGATGACGGTCCCGGAACCGTCATTGAGCGAGCGTCACACACGGAGGCCTACCCCGGAACGCGTTTCAGAACGGGCGGGGACGACCGGACGACCGGTCTGGGCGTGACGCAGTACGACCGCGAGGCGTTCACGACCACACTCGGCAGTGCGGCGGACAGACTGGACGTGCCGATGGAGACAGTCGATGCAGCAGCGGTCCAGTCTCCGGACGGAAAGCTCCCGTATCGGGCAACAGGTGCGCTCGGGGTTGACGCAGCGACTATCGCCGCCGCTGACACAGTTAGTTCGCTCGGGGACACCGGCGCAGCAAGCGCATTTCTCGGGGCGGCGACAGCGTTTGCGGATGGCGCTGAACGTGTGTTGATTGCTGCGTACGGAAGCGGCGCGAGTGCGACGCTCTTCGTCGCCACTGGTCCCGTTCCGGTCAACACTGCGCTGGACGGTGCTGTCTCCCTGTCCTACGCCGCGTACCTCAGGCGGCGAGGCGAGATTACGCGCGACGAACCCGAAGGTGGCGGAGCGTACGTCAGTGTCCCGTCCTGGCAGCGGACGATTCCGCAACGCCACCGGCTTGTCGCCGGTCGGTGTTCCGCGTGTGAGGCGTTGAACTTCCCGCCGACCGGGGCCTGTACGGACTGTCACGAGCGCACCAGCGATTTCGAGGCTGTCGAACTGCCCGGGACAGGGACAGTCGAGGCAGTAACGACTATCCGACAGGGCGGTGCGCCACCGGAGTTCGTCGCCCAGCAGTCGAAAAGCGGCCAGTTCGATAGTGCTATCATCGCGCTCCATAGTCAATCAGGCGAGCAGACCGTGAGTGTCCCTGCACAGGTGCTTCAGGCGACGGACGAAGTCACGATAGGCACACCTGTCGTGCTGACGACGCGACGCATCTACACGCAGGAGGGGGTCATCAGATACGGCTTCAAAGCACAGGTCGCCAGCCAGCGCCGGTAGCCGGCACTAGCAGGGATTCTCGAACACAACCGCGATGCCCTGACCGAAACCGACACACATCGTCGCCAGTCCGTGGGTCGCGTCCTGCCGTTGCATCTCGTGTAACAATGTCGTCGTGATTCGTGCCCCCGAACAGCCAAGCGGATGGCCTAACGCGATAGCCCCACCGTTGACGTTGAGCCGCTCAGTCGGAATCCCCAGCTCGCGCTTGCAGTGGAGACTCTGGGCCGCGAACGCCTCGTTGAGTTCCACGAGATCGATATCGTCGATTGTCAGGCCGGCATTGTCCAGTGCAGCACGCGTGGCCGGAATCGGTCCCCGTCCCATGACCAGCGGGTCGACACCAGCGACAGACCGCGTCTCGATCCGGCCGAGGACATCGAGACCGTGCTGGTCCGCGTACGCCGCCGAAGTGACGAGCATCCCGGCCGCACCGTCGGTCAGCGGTGATGCGTTCCCCGGCGTGACTGTCGCTGCCTCGTCGTCACGGAACACTGTCGGGAGTTCGCTCAACTGCTCGACTGACGTGTCTGCTCGCGGTGTTTTATCGCTCTCTACCGCTGTCTCGTCGGTGTGGACTGGCACGGTCTCTGCATCGAACCGACCGCTTTCCATGGCAGCGACCGCCCGCTCGTGTGAACGCAACGCGAACTCGTCCTGGGCTTTTCGGCTGATATCGTGGGTCCGTGCGATGGTTTCGGCCGTCTGTCCCATCGGAAGCCTGTCGGGGTCGTACCGCTGTTCGATAGCGGGATGCAGCCAGTCGGAGAAAGGGACGGTGCTCATGTGTTCGACACCGGCCACCGGATACACCGCCCCGTCGCCCGCCTCGATGGCGCGAGCGGCGTCGACAAGCGTCGTCAGCGAAGAGCCACACAGGCGGGTCGTTGTCGCCCCGGGCACTGTCTCGGGAAACCCGCCGGCGAGTATCGACTGCCGGGCGAGGTTTCGGCCCTGCTCGCCCTCCTGGTTTGCACACCCGAGCCGGAAGTCATCCCACTCGACGGCCGGGACACCGGTCCGGTCAACAAGTGCAGTAAGCACAGTGGAGACGAGGTCTTCGGGATGTGTCCCAGCCAATGCGCCATCCTTCGGTACCTGTGGCGTTCGTACGGCATCGACAACAACGGCTTGCGAGTCGGAAGCAGTCATCCTCACCGGTTCATATCGCGGCCGCCGTATTAAATGCAGGCCACACTGGCAGCGGGACGCAGGCAACGTTTTTACCCCTCGCTACTGTGCTGAGAAATGATGCACGTAGCTATCCTAGGCGCCGGTACCATGGGCCACGGTATCGCTCAAGTATCTGCAATGGCCGGTCACGACGTCTCTCTCCGTGATATCGAGGCGGATATCGTCGACGACGGCCTGACCGCCATCGAGTCGAATCTGGAGGAGGGTATCGCCCGGGAGAAAGTGACCGAATCGACGGCCGAGGCAACGATAGACCGCCTCAAAGGGACGACCTCGCTAGAAGAGGCCGTGACTGGGGCAGACCTCGTCGTGGAAGCAGTCCCCGAAGAGATGGCGATCAAACACGAGACGCTCACTGCGGTCGAATCCCACGTCGACCCGGCGACGCTTATCGCTTCAAACACTTCTTCGCTGTCACTGACTGAGATAGCGAGCGTCCTTGACTATCCCGAGCGAGCTATTGGCCTTCACTTTTTCAATCCGGTGCACATTATGGCACTCGTCGAGATTGTCGTCGCGGAACAGACGAGTGCCGAAACGATTGCGCGTGCCCGGGAGTTCGTGAACGGGATCGACAAGACACCGGTGGAGGTGGCCGATGCACCGGGCTTTGCCTCCTCCCGCCTTGGCGTCTCGCTGGGAGTCGAAGCGATGCGGATGGTGCAGGAAGGCGTTGCAACACCGCAGGACATCGACACCGCGATGGAACTCGGCTACAATCACCCGATGGGACCTATCGAACTCGGCGACGTCGTCGGTCTTGATGTCCGACTCGACATCCTCGAATACCTGCGTGACGAACTCGGTGAACGGTTCCGTCCGCCACAGATCCTGAAACGGAAGGTCCGTGCGGGCAAACTCGGCAAGAAATCCGGCGAGGGGTTCTACGTCTGGGAGGACGGTGACATCGTTGGCACCAGCGGCGAGTGGGGGGACGCATGACGGACCTCGCTGACATTGCGGCGGACTGTGAAACGGTCTCGGTGCGCGTCGGGGACCGCGTGGAGAACGTCGCTACCGTCGAATTACACCGCCCGGAGGCTCGAAACGCGCTCAACACCCAGTTGCGGTCGGAGTTCAAGCAGGTCTTCGACGCAATCCCGGACAGCGACGTTCGTGCTGTCGTGTTGACTGGCGCGGCAGACACCGGCGCATTCGTTGCGGGTGCGGACGTAACGGAACTCCGCGAGCGGGATATGCTAGAGCAACGGGAGGCGAGCAAGCGACCTCGCGTCTACGAGTACGTCGACGAGTGCCCGATGCCGGTCATCGCCCGTATCAACGGGCACGCCCTCGGCGGCGGCTGTGAGCTGATTCAGGCGGCTGATATCCGGATCGCGCATACGGATGCGAAATTTGGGCAGCCGGAAATCAACCTTGGCATCATGCCTGGTGGTGGCGGCACACAGCGACTGCCGCGCCTGGTCGGCGAGGGCCACGCAATGCGGCTTATCCTCACTGGCGAACTTATCGACGCGTCGGAGGCTGTCGATATCGGCCTCGTCGACGAAGTTCACGATGACGACTCCTTCGATGAGCGTGTCTACGACATCGCGTCGTCGATTGCAGAAAAAAGCCCTGCGGCGCTCGAATTAGCGAAGAAAGCCGTTCGTGCCAGTTCCCGAATGGACCTCGAAGCCGGCATTGAGTACGAAGCCGAACTGTTCGCTCAACTGTTCGCAACCGGTGACAAGGACGAAGGTATCGACGCGTTCCTCGAAGACAGAGATCCAGAGTGGGCCAGCGAGTGAGCGCATCTCGTCCCCAAAACGGGGTCCATCGTTCGACCGCAGCCACACGCAGCGAAGTACAACTCGAAAACTGCTCGTTGCCCCGCTGGAACTACGCTGGTAGCCTCAAGGATGGGCCATGTTTATCCCGATCTCGTTGACAACGCCCAGTAGCAGCGTCGGCAGTTCGTCCCGAAGAATGGGGCCTTCAAGCCGGCTTGCTGGGCCAGAGACACTGATCGCCCCGATGGCAATGTCGTTCTCGTCCGTGATCGGGGCCCCGACCGCGTGCAGTCCCTCCACCGACTCCTGAAAGTTGAACGCGTATCCGCGGTCACGGATGGCCTCGATTTCCTCCCAGAGTTCGTCCCGGTCGGTGATCGTCTGTGGCGTCCGGCCAGGCAAGCCATGCCTGTCGATGGTCTTCGTGATCTGGTTGTCTGGAAGGTGTGCCAGTATGGCCTTCCCCGCGGCGTGCTGGTGGAGATAGTTCCGATGGCCAACTCGGGCGTACGTCTGCACCGAGTGTTTCCCCTGAGCGCCGTAGATGTGGACGCTCCGGCCGTGTTCTTCAACGGCACACCAGATTTTTTCCTCGGTCTCTTCCGCGAGTTCGTCGACTCTTGGCTTCGCCTCGTCGTAGAGCCGGTATTTGTTCCGTGCCACTTCGCCGTAGTCCAGAAAGCGGATCCCGAGCTGATACTCGTTATCGTCCTCGACGAGGAGACTGTTGGCCGCGAGTGTCTTCATGTATCTGTGTGTTGTACTCTTCGCACAGTCGAGGTGGGCTGTCATTTCAGACACCGTGGCCGTGTCGTGTTCCTTGAGATACTCCATGATCTCGATTGCTCTCTCGATCGTTCCGACCGGCCTGTTGACAGCGGGCGGGATTGCCATACGTACACACATGACTAATCGACTTACAAGTGTTTTGTTCGAGTAGCTTGAATCAGTGGTGGCCCTGCCAGATCGGCAGGTAAAAGCCAATCCGTGACGACATGGCGCACGCATGACAAAAATCGTTGATTTGCTCGTCCGGAGAGATGGCTACACTCACGAGGAGTTCGCCGACCGATGGCAAGGCGACCACTCGGAGCTAGCGAAGGATCTGCCGGGGTTGCAGCGCTACGTGACATCCGTGCCAACAGACCCGGAGCGTGCGGCCTACGACGGCGTGCTTGAGCTGTATTTCGAGGACATGGATGCACTCAGCGACGCGTTTGATTCAGACCTTGCCGAAACAGTGCAGGCCGACGCAGCCGAGTTTATCGATCTGGAGGCCGGCCCCCGGCTTATCGTCGAGGAAACGGTCCAGCTCGACGAAAGAGACGACTGATAGCGCTCCACCTGTTTTGCCGACCGATGCGTTTTCCCTGAGCGACCTTCTGCAGATATCACCCATCAAGCCGGCTTCCATCGACGTAGAGTTTGCCGGCAGGTGGCCGGTCAGCGTCGTAGCTATCGTGATACTCGAACAATTGAAACAGCGCCCCGGTCGGGTTCGATGGTGGCACAAATGCCTCTGTCCAGTCCTGATACTCGCGGTACTCAATGACGCTGTATCCGTTGCGCTCCAGTACCGCTTTCACTGCGTCGACAGCGGCCACTTCGAGCGTGACGTGGTGTAGGCCCGGACCGTGGTTGTCGAGATACGACGTAAGGAACGTGTCCGATGCCTCCGGTGCGATGAGTTCTAGCCGCGACGCCTCCCGACCGAAATCGTACTGTGCCCAGCGAAACCGCCCCTCGACGGACTCTTCGATGAGCTTCCGACAGCCGAGTGCGAACAGGAACGGTTCAGCGTCGCCGATGTCCTCGACAGCGATTCCGATGTGGTCGACACGGATCGGGGTCTCCTGAGACATGGCAAGGACTGCGTCAGGCTCCCCATTATATGCTCGGGTCGGGAGTAGAGGCCGTGATTACGTTTGTCTCCGTGGCCGCCCTCGCAGTGGCAGAAAGCGCTACTGAACTGCGAACCAGCCTTCAGCCGTCCTGTTTTGTGCGGTCACCGTATCAACCGTCATCTGCGCTGGTGGTCCCCGAACTTTTTCCCGGTGCTAGTCGAAGCGGCTGCGTATGTACCACAGTAACGAGTGTCTCGACCGCGCCGAGCTTGGGAGCGTGCAGAGCGAGCGGCTCCGGTCAATCGTGAACTACGTGTACGAAAATGTGCCATTTTACCGAGACCGGCTCGATGCCGCAGGGGTCTCTCCGACGGATATTGACGGGATTGCCGACATCAGTTCGCTCCCGATGACGACCAAGGAGGACTTCGAAGACGAATATCCAGACGGACTCTTCGCCGTCGATGACGACGAGGTCAGCCGTTTTCATGCCTCCTCTGGCACGACCGGGAAACCCAAGATCGTCTCCTACGTCGATGCAGATCTGGAGTTGTGGGGCAAGACGATGGCGCGGTCGCTGTCGGCTGCTGGTGTGGAGCCCGACGATACGGTTCAGAACGCCTACGGCTATGGCTTGTTTACCGGTGGGATGGGTTTTCACGAGGGCGCTGAAGAACTCGGAGCGACCGTCGTTCCGACCAGCAGTGGCGGCACGCAGCGGCAGGTCGAACTCGCCGCTGATCTTGGCACCGACGTGCTGGCCTGTACCCCGTCATACGCACTGTACCTCGCCGAAACGGCCGAGGAGATGGGATATGACCCGCAGGCGCTTCCGATTTCGGTTGTCTCCTACGGCGCTGAGACGTGTACAGAGCCGATGCGAATGGAAATCGAGACCGCACTGAACGCCACCGGGATCAACAACTACGGGCTCTCAGAGATTATCGGCCCCGGTGTGGCTGCGGAATGTCACGAAGCGCAGGACGGACTCCACATCTGGGAAGACCACTTCTACCCGGAGGTTATCGATTCACGCACGAAAGAGCCACTCGAGGCGGGCAAAGAGGGCGAACTCGTTCTCACGACGCTTACCAAGCAGGCACAGCCGGTGATACGATACCGAACGGGTGACCTGACGACGCTAAATTACGACGAGTGTGCGTGTGGGCGGACAATGGTACGGATGGACAACGTCACCGGTCGAACCGACGACCTTCTCATTGTCCGCGGCGTGAACCTCTATCCAAGCGAAATCGAACACGCAGTGCTTGACATCAACGGCGTCGCGCCATACTACCGGATCGACCTCTACGAGGAGGACAATCTCGACGTCATGGAACTCACTGTTGAGCGCGCCGAAGGGTCCAGCAAAGACCACAGCGAACTCCGTGACGACGTTCTGTCTCGCCTGCAATCCGTGCTTTCGTTCACTCCGGACCAGCTTAACCTCGTCAACCCCGGGACTATCGAGCGAACCGAAGTCGGCAAGATTCAGCGGGTCTACGACCATCGCAATTGATTGGCAGTTGCCGACAGCTATCGTCTCAGCTACCCGCTGTTAGGGTATCTTGATACGGTCATTGGGAGAATGGCAGCCGCTGGGCGAATTTGTCCAGCGCGCCACGGGGAGTGACCGACGTTGATACCAGAACTGGAGAGCCATGCTGTCGGTGTGGCCAGACATATCCCCAAATATTTATTAAATATCCAGACTGTCAACTACGGGATGTCAGCACAGCACCAGCAGTCGTGGCAGCACCTTTCACGACGAACGCTTCTGAAGACAGGCGCGGCGGTTACCGGCATGACCGGTATCGGAGCCGTTGAGACGGAGTTGGCGTACGCGCAGGAAGACGATGCCACGGTCACGATACGACGAGACGACTACGGCGTCCCACACATCTACGCCCGCGACGCTGACAGCCGCGCGCCGGTGTTCTACGGGTTCGGATATGCAACCGCGGCAGACCGGCTCTATCAGCTAGAACTGTACCGGCGGTACTATCACGGGACTGTCGCGGCGGTCCTCGGTTCAGGTGACGGGGACACCGACTGGGTCCAGTTCGATATCGAGGCGCGGCACAACACCGCCGGCGAGCCATCACTCGACGAGCAGGCTGCTGAACAGTTGACAGCGGACCAGCGAGCGGTCCTGCAGGCGTTTACCGACGGTATCAACCGGTACATTACCGAAGTTCGTGAGAGCGAGGAACTGGAGTTCCATCAGGCGTTTCAGGAACACGGGTTCGAGCCTGAGGAATTTACCACGACAGACGCCGCCGGGATGTTCGTCGCCAGTATGGCGTATTTCAGCGGCTTCCAGCTTGAAACGCTCAGTGCGACTGTTCTCGACGCACTCACGCAGGAAACCGGGAGCGAACAACGTGCGCTGGAGTTGTTCGAGGACCTGCAGTGAGGCGACGACCTTGGCTGTCCGACCTCGACGGTCCAGCCATCGGATATCTATGCCCCACCCTATACTGACGTGGGCGCAGGGCCGACACCCAATGTGGCCGGAGGACAGCAGACAGACAGGGTGACGCGCGGGGCCAGCGGTCCGTCTGCGACACCGAGCAACCTGGTGACTGGCGGGGACTACACGCCGCCATCTGATGCCGAAGGGATGCACGACGGAGAGATAGAGCGGATGCGAACGCTTGCGTCCGGACTCGACAGTCTTGGCCTCCCGATCAAGTACGGCAGCAACGCCCTCGCTGTTCAGGGTGATATCACGGCCAGTGGCGATGCGCTACTGATGGGTGGGCCCCAGATGGGGTTCAACACTCCCTCGATAATGTACGAGGCAAGCCTGCATGGCCCGGACTTCGACGTCGCCGGTGTCACCGTTACGGGGTATCCGTTCATTATGTTCGGACACAATCGCAACGGGGCAATGACCTCGACTGCCGGGATCGACAACTGCATCCAGATGTTTACGGAATCGATCACGACCAACTCGTCCGGCCCGGACACGTACACCTTCCGTGGTGAGGAGTATGAGGTTGAAACGGCCGAGCAGACAATCACTGTCGCCGATGGCGAGGACGTAACGTATACAGAGCGGTTCACACGCCACGGTGTTGTGACCCAGTGGGACCCCGACAACGGCGAAGCACTGGCGCAGACGAAGTCATACGCCGGTCGGCACATGAACTGCTGGCGAGCCTTCTATGAGTGTCAGTTCGCGACGGACGCCGAGGAGTTCCGGGAGTCAGCACAGCGCTGTGACTATGCGCTGAACTTCATGTGGGCCGACAAGGATGGTGACATCGCGTATGTCCATCTGGGTCGGTACCCGGATAGCGAAGCAGTCGACTGGGACACTCGGTTGCCAGCCGATGGAACACAATACGAACTCACGTCGGCGGACTACCTCCGTGCGGCTGACGGTGATGTCCCCTACGCGATCAATCCCAATCCGGGGTACTCGGCACAGTGGAACAACAAACCTGCGCCCGCGTGGAACAACGGTGACCTGAGCTATTCATGGTCGACCGACCACCGCGTGCAACGGATCATCAATCTGCTTGAGCAGCGGTTAGATAAGGAGGGGACAGTCGATTATGACTTCCTGAAGACCGTTATCTACGACATCTCTTTCACCGACCTGCGTTCGATTCGGTACAGAGACCATCTGCTCGACGCGCTTGCAGACGCAGACCTCTCTAATACCGAACAGCAAGCACGCGACGAACTGGCCTCGTGGGACCACTTCGCGCAGGCCGACGGCGAAGACAACGAAGGCCGACACTCTGCTGGCTACACCATCTGGGATGCGACGTTTCCGTACATCCTGGAGGAGGTTTTCAGCGAGACGTTCGGGAGCGCATACGGGCCAGCATCGTACTTCCTTAGCTACGACTACGGTCGCGGCACCCTGATGCGGGTCCTCAACCCGGCGGAGACAGCACTGGCGACACAGGCCGAGTACGCCGATGGAGATATCACGGACGCGCTAATCAGCGCGTTCCGAACCGCCGTGAGCGAACTCGCCGAGCAATACGACGGTGAGCCGGCGACCTGGCGGCGTGAGGCGGCCCTGCACGAGTTCGATAACCTCGCGCTGTTCGGGATGCCTATCGGCGTCACGTCCGCGGGGAACACGGCGCTGCTGAACCGCGGGACTGAGAATCACGTTGTCCGGCTCAGCGACGACCCGAAGGCAGAGAACATCCTCCCGCCCGGAAACGACGGCTACGTCGCTTCGGACGGCACTACTGGCGAGCATTACGACGACCAGCTGGCGATGTTCGAGAATTTCGAGTACAAGCAGTTGTTGTTCGCCGACGCAGATATCGAGTCCGCCACAGCCGAGACCCGAACGCTGTCGAGGCCAGCAAATACAGCTGGTGCTGCTATCGGTGACACGCCGACGAGTGACGGCACTGAGACAGACGAGAATACTGTGGCGAGCGGCCCGACAGCTACCGAAGAAACAGAGAGCACAAACACAGCGACGGAGGCAAACACCGGGACGGACGCCAGTGGGCCCGGCTTTACCACACTCACTGGGGTCACCGCGGTACTCGGGACTGTGCTTGCGTGGCTGTACAGACAGGACGACAGCACCAGCTAGTCACTACGGCACCGGGAAGCGTGAGCGACAGGACGCGATAGCGCGCGACTGAACGCAGCGAACAGCGTGAGACGCGCCGACAGGGGGCAAGGCTTTAATACGATTTGCTTAACAATAGATAATGAACCTATGTCGAGCGAAGGTACCTCACCAGACAGTAGTGTGGGAATCGACCGTTCACGGAGACAGTTCATTGCCGCTGCCGGGGCAGCCGGCGCGCTTGGGCTCGCCGGCTGTCAAGGCGGGTCAACAGGCGGCGAGGCGGCAGTGACTGTTGCGAGCCTGAACCCAATGACTGGCCCGTTCAGTTCTCTTGGACCGGGCCAGCGTACCGGGGCCGAACTCGCTGTAACGGAGATAAACAACAACGACGACTACGACTTCGAGTTCGAGCTAGTGACGGGCGATACAGAAACCGAGGCCGGCGCTGCACAGTCTGAGGCACAGCGCGTCGTTCAGGAAGACGGGGCGGAGTTCGTATTCGGTGCGATTTCCAGCTCCGTGGCGCTCGGGCTGAATGACTTTGCCGCTCAGTCGGAGCACATCTACTTCCCCGGTGGTGCAGCCGTTCCGATCACTGGG
Source organism: Haloarcula marismortui ATCC 43049 (assembly GCF_000011085.1). Classification (NCBI taxonomy): domain Archaea; kingdom Methanobacteriati; phylum Methanobacteriota; class Halobacteria; order Halobacteriales; family Haloarculaceae; genus Haloarcula; species Haloarcula marismortui. The sequence continues at coordinate 190,925 of NC_006397.1, read as the reverse complement.
TCTGCCTGCAACGAATGGGTGTTCCGCTTTGAAACGAACACTGCACAGATTGCCGAGGCGATATCGTCGTATTCAGTCAACAATCTGGGGAACAACGTCTGGTTCCACTACGCGGACTACGCGTACGGCGATTCGGTGTACAACCGCACGAGCAGGCGTATGGAAAGTGCCAGCGACGACTACACCGAGGTCGGGACATCAACGTCGGAGCTGGGTGCAAGCAACTACGGCTCGTTCATCACGCAGATCAGCAACTCCGACGCTGACGTGGTCGTACTGGGGATGACTGGTGGTGATCTGGTGAACTTCACCAATCAGGCCGCGGACCAGGGTCTCACCGACCAGATCGCTGTTGTCGGGCCGACCCAGACGTTCCAGAGTGTCCGTGCCGGGACTGGGGCAAACAGCGTCGGCACATTCGGCGGCGCTCGGTACGACCCCTCGCTCGAAACGGGAGACAATCAGGCGTTCGTTGAGGCCTACTCCAGCGAGAACGACAGGCAGCCCGGCAACTTCGCCCGCGTCGGCTATGACTCGATGCGGCTGATGGCCAAGGGAATGCACGAGGCTGGGAGCACCGAACCGGGGGATGTCCGAGACGCTCTGGAAGGTGGCACGTTCACGACAGTACTGGGGGACATTACGCTTCGGGAGAGCGACCATCAGGCCACGAATCCGACGTGGATGGCTGAAATCGTCGAAGGCGATGGTGGTTCAGCGGACGTCGAACTCCTCGAGCAGGTCCCGGGTTCGGAGACGCTGCCACCAGCCAGTGACCTCGGCTGTGAGATGTAGGTAGCACAATGGTTGCTGCCGACTTCATCGAACAACTGCTGAATGGCCTCACCCTGGGGATGGTGTATGTCCTGCTAGCCGCCGGACTGTCAGTCATCTTCGGCGTCATGGACGTGATCAACTTCTCCCATGGCGAACTGTTCGCACTCGGTGCGTATTTCGCTCTGAGCATCATTGCGCCGTTCGGTGCGGGGACCGGGTTCTGGATCGCGATAGTGGTTGCACCGGTCGTCGTCGGTCTCATCGGTGCCGCCATCGAGCGAACAACTGTCCGGCCGCTGTATGGCCGCGACCCGCTGTATCATATTCTCCTGACGTTCGGACTTGTACTCGTCATCAATGACGCGATCCGTCTTATCTGGGGGACACAGCAACGGCAGCTAGCTGTCCCGGAGTACCTGAGCCAGCCAATATCCATACTGGGTGTCCAGGTGTCTGTGTATAATTATTTCATGATCGTTTTCGCAGCGTTGCTCGCGGTAGTGACGTGGTACCTGCTGAACCGGACAAAGTACGGGATGATCATCCGTGCCGGGTCGCAGGACCGCGAAATGGTTCGGAACGTCGGCATTGACATCGACCAGTACTACACGCTGGTCTTCGGTGTCGGTGCGGCGCTCGCCGCCGTCGCCGGGATTGTCCTTGGCGGCTACCAGAACGTGAACACCGGCATGGGGAACAGCGTCATTATTCCGGCATTCGTTGTGGTCGTCCTCGGTGGGCTCGGTAGCTTCAGAGGGGCCGTCTTCGGTGGGTTGCTCGTCGGTGTCGTCCAGACGCTGATGCGAGCCTACAGTGGGACTGTCTTGGCCACGTTTGGTGACACAACGCTGACCGTCCCCAATCTGGAGGGGTTGACCGTGTACCTGCTTATGATTGCGGTGTTGCTCGTGAAACCGCAAGGACTGTTCGGAACGCGAGGTGAAGAGTCAGACGGCGAAGGCGAGATTCTCGTCGGCGGGTACGGCGGGATACTGGCAGACAGCACACGGGTACGGCTCGGCGGTGTCGCTGTTGTCGCGCTTGCACTCGCCCCAGTCGCGATTCTGCTCATGGGCAATCAGTACTACCTTGTCGTCCTCAACGAGATCCTCATCTGGGCCATCTTCGCACTGAGTCTGGATATCGTGATGGGCTATGCCGGACTGGTCCCGCTCGGCCACACGATGTTCTACGGCGTCGGCGCATACACCGCTGCGCTCGTCATGCTGCACTACTCGCAGTCGGTTTTTGTCGTGTTACTCGGGGCGATTCTCCTCTGTGCTATCCTGGCCTGGATCGTCGGCAGCCTCTCTATCCGGGTGTCCGGCGTGTACTTCGCGATGATTACGCTGGCGTTTGCGGAGTTGCTCTACAGCGCTGTGTTCAAGTTCGACTTCACCGGCGGGAGCGACGGCTTGCTCGGCTTTGAGGCGTTCATCGGACTCGGTAGCCTCGGGGCGTCACTCTCGAATATCGAGTTCGGGCTCCTCGGGTACGAAATCGGCCAACAGTTCGTGTTCTACTATCTGGCCCTGCTCATTGCGGTACTCTCGTTCCTGTTCGCTCGGCGCATGATGAACGCGCCCTTCGGCAGCGTCTTGCAGTCGATCCGGGAAAGCGAAGAACGGGCGGAGTTCATCGGGTACGACGTCAACAGATACAAACGCCGAGCGTTTGTCATCAGCGGCGGCATGGCTGGACTGGCCGGCGGCCTGCTCGCAGTCAGTCCGTCGACTGTCATCGTTTCGCCGGACCAGACCCTCAACTGGATTCACTCGGGAGAAGTCATCGTCATTGCGCTGTTCGGTGGAATGGGGACACTGTACGGTCCCATGATAGGCTCCGGTGTCTTCTTCGGTGCCGAGGAGTTCCTCTCGTCGTACACCGACCAGTGGCGGCTTATCATCGGGACGATGTTTATCCTGTTCGTGCTGTTCGTCCCACGCGGTATCGTATCGATTCCGTCTCTCGTCGCACAGCGACTGGAGACGGCCAACAACGCGGATGGGTCCGTAGATATGGATGAGCCGGAAGTGAGAAGCGATGACTGAGACTGTACTCGAAACGGATGGACTGACGAAGCGGTTCGGCAAGCTCACCGCTGTTGACGACGTGTCACTGTCGGTTGCGGATGGTGAGTTCAGGAGCGTTATCGGGCCAAACGGGGCCGGGAAGACAACGACGTTTAATCTCATCACTGGCGCACTATCGCCGTCAGAAGGCGTCGTTCGGTTCAAGGGTGAAGATATTACTAACGTCGCGCCACACGAACGGGTCGGCCGCGGACTGGGGCGGTCGTTCCAGATTACGAATGTTTTCGGCGGCCTCACCGTTCGAGAAAATGTGCGTCTGGCAGCCCAGTCCGTCCACAGTGACGAGATCAACCCCGGCGAGGCACTGTTCCGTGACAAGAACGGATTCGACGAGATCACGGAGCAAACTGGGACGGTACTGGAGCAGATCGGCCTTCGAGACCGGGCTGACGAGCACGCAGAGGCACTGGCATACGGCGACCAGCGCCGACTTGAACTGGGTCTCGTACTGGCGACAGACCCTGATCTCATCATGCTTGATGAACCAACTGCCGGAATGAGTAGCGAGGAAACACAGGCCACAATGAACCTTATCGATGACGTCCTCTCAGACCGGTCGCTGATGCTCATCGAACACGATATCGACCTTGTGATGCGTGTCTCGGACCGGATTACCGTCCTTACTCGCGGTGAAGAACTCGCAAGCGGGACACCCGAAGAGATCGCAAACAACGAGGATGTCCGCGATGCGTACCTCGGTGGTGTTCGAGAATGACCGACCCACTGCTCTCTCTTGAAGATGTTCGGGCCGGGTACGGGATGACTGAGGTACTACAGGGCGTCTCAATGGATGTCGAACGCGGAAGCGTTGTGTCGCTGGTCGGGCGAAACGGGGTCGGCAAAACAACGACGCTCCGGTCGATTGTCGGCAACATCACCCCGAACGGAGGGTCAGTAACGTTCAACGGCGAGGACATCACGACACTCACTTCCGAGACGACGATCCGGCGCGGTATCGGGTTCGTTCCCGAAGAGCGGCGGATCTTCCCCGAACTGACCGTCCGAGAGAACATCAGAATGGGTGAGATCGGTTCCGAGTCACCTGAGGGGCCGTCAGTTGACGACGTACTGGATATGTTCGAGAACCTTGCAGAGCGCGAACACAGAGACGGGTCGGTCCTTTCGGGTGGCGAACAGCAGATGCTCGCAGTCGGTCGTGCCCTGACTGCCGACCCGGATCTGTTGTTGCTTGATGAACCGACCGAAGGACTCGCACCATATGTCGTCCGGCAGATAGAGGACCTCATCCGTGAGCTGAACGAGCAAGGCATCACAGTACTCGTCGTTGAGCAGAACATCCCGGTTGCACTGGAGGTCTCGGAGTATACGTACATCCTCGAAAAGGGCAAGATAGTCCACGAGGGAACTGCGGCGGAGATCCAGGATGACGAGGAAGTACTCGACAGACACCTCGGCGTCGGTGTCACTGACTGATTGCGGCGACAATCGGCAGATATCGATCCAATCTCCGGTCATTGGATCATATGGCGTAGGACCTCGCTCAACGCAAGGCCTCGACCATCGTTCGAGTGCCATGCACCGAGCAGTAGCGACTAGTTTGATGTAAACACACCACATGGAACGTTCTATTCTATTGAATAGGGAGTTGTCGTGTCAGCGCCTTATTGGATGGGGGAACAAACGGTCTTGCGGATAGATCGCCCAAATCAGCGGTGTTCGAGTTAGTAGAACTATTGGTATGAGAGATTCACCTGTAGTTCGCCGGAGATCCCACGGATGAGGTCGGTCAGTTCGTTCTCGATGCGTTCCGAGTCCAACCGGTTCGCTGGGCCCGAGACACTGATTGCACCGTACGCGTTGCCGGCGTTGTCTACCAGCGGTGCCCCGACACCGGCTACGCCTTCGAGGAACTGGTCAATGCCGTAGGCGACCCCACGGTCCTGAATCTCGTCGAGCTCCGCTTCGAGTTCTTGCCGATTTCGACCGTCCGGAAGGGGGTAGTCGTAGCTTTCGAGGATTGATTCCCGCCGGTGTTTCGGCAACACTGAGAGGATCGCCATTCCACCAGCCAGCCTGTACAGTTCGGTGTACTGGCCGATCTGTGAGTTTGTCTGGATCGCCCGACTGCCGAGTGCTTTGGCCAGGAAGACTGCCTTGCCGTTCTCTTCGACTATCCACCACGCTTTTTCATCAGTTTCGTCGGCTATTTCGTTCAGTTTCGGAGCGACTTCCTGATACATTTCCTGTCGCTCGCGGACTTTCATCCCGATGTCCAGAAACCGTAAGCTCAGCCGATAGGCCTTGTTCTGGTCCTGTACGACGTAGCCTCGACTCTTAAGAGTTGAGAGATGAACGTGGACTGTACTCTTTGGCATCCCCACCCGCTCTGCCAGTTCGGTGACGCCGAGTGACTGCTCCGTTTTCAGTGCTTCAATAATATCCAGCACTCTCCCGGCGGACTCGATTGTGTCTTGTCCTGTCATACACGTATGTTTGGCTAAGTGTTTATAAAATTATTCAACCACATTGAACTCTGACCTCAAGGTGTTCTGCCCGGTGCATTCTCAGTGGCGTCTCGGTGACTGTACTGCGACACGGCCTCCCAGCCTCGCAGACTACTTTCTTGGACTCAGTTCTTTCTGGTGACGTTGTATAGTCACTGAAAACGGAGGAGGACGGTCTCATAGTAGTGTACTAGCTTCGACTGCTGCAGATATTGAAGGCTGGCACGTTTACTGCTCAGTGTCGTGTTCAATCTGACTGAATCTGAACGCAGCATACGAAATGCAGTGAAACCATGCAAAGGATATCAGCGGCAACCGAGACCAGTCCCGCCACCGTATCCCAGTCCGCTTCGGCTGGCCCTGTGCGTACTCACGCTCTCCTTGCACAACTGCAACCGCTTTCTGTAGCGCCTCGATACTGATGAGTTGCTGCAGTCCAACACTGTCACCCGAAATCGGCGATTCTCAGTCCGATACTCAGTTTGAATAATAGCTGTACACCTGTTATGCTATGACCGGTACTCTGGAACTTGCGAGTAGTAGTGTCCCACAGTGCAACCATCAGGATTATATTGTGTTGTTCATATCTGTTGAATATCAGGCAGGAATGGGTGAGTCTTCCTGCTCCTCTTGTGCGTCTGGTGAGAGATGGAGACCACTCTAATAATACCTGTACGCCTGTTATCTGAACACTCCGCAGATGTCGCATTACGAAACAAAGCAGCGGTGCTATCTTAACAGCTCTCAGCTATGAGAGTTCATTTAGGAAGTGATTCCGCCTTGCTAGCTACTTCTGGCGGTTGTCCGAATAATTTCACATTATGAAACAAACTCTTGTCCTCGCTCGTGGGGAGAGAATATTGAATACTACGCAAGCGCTCATCGGATAGCATCAAATCGTACATTGAGTTTAGCACCTGAGTTACAGCACACCCGTTGTATGTGCATATCTGGTCCAAAGAGTTGTATTCTCCCCAGGTACGCGCATTAAAAATAATTTTAATTGTCTTTTAGACAGGTATGAATGGGTCGACCTGTTGTAGAGATATTTATACCAATGGATATCATTCGGTGAAAATACTTTCCGTGCGTTTAGGTGTAAATTGCTGCTAAGCAGGTAGAGATAAGCTGCTGATCGCAAAATACGAGTAGGGGAACCCCGGCGTAGTGTCTTCAGTACTGCCAACCTCGAAGCTACCGGGTGACAACGATGCGTTGGATTACGCAGTTACTATCGGTGGGCTACGAGGGACTAACTCCGCCGACCGATTCTTTCGCGGGGCGTTATCGCTTGCGGCAGTGACTACGTCTGGGAGTACTCATCAACCCATTCCTGCAATGTGATACCCATCGTTGACTGCGTAATCGCGTTCGAGGACGCGGAGTTTGCACTCTTGACGAGTTCGGCCTCCAGTGTCCGCGTCGGAATCTCGCCGATAAAGTGCGGAATCGCTCGCTGGACCGCCAGCGGACAGCCGACTTCGTGAGCAAGCGCATAGCCCGACAGGGAGTGTGGGATCTCTTCGGTTGCGTATCTTGGGTCTGGGTCGAGTAGCTTCTCGTCCTCGACAAAGTCAACGTACTCATAGCACTTTCCGACATCGTGGAGTAATGTCGCCGCGACGATGACGTCGATATCGGGGTCGGCTCCGTGGAACTCCTGCTGTTCGATAGCGGATTCCCGCGCAATTTTGGTGACACCGCGGACGTGCCTGACGTTGGTTACCTCGTGGATATTCCACGCATAGGGAATGTCCATAATGTCGCGCCAGCCGCCTCGGTCGAGCGCGAGTGTCCACGCTTCGACGACTTTGCTACGAAGGTCGTCCGATGAGATGTAATCGAGTTCCGGGAACGCCTGCGTGACCTGCTCCTCGTAATCGGGCATACTACCCCTCGTCCTTGACGAGCTGTTCCTGTCCGATAAACCGGGGCCGCTCGTCGATAGCCAGGAAGTTATTCACGTCCTCGCGGGCCGCTTTCGCTTTGCCTCTGTCCGGTGCGTAGTCCCGTAAGCCTTCGCTACCGAGAGCGTCGTATAGCTTCTCAATGTCGTCGAAATAGAGTTCGGCGACACCGTCGAACTCGGCGTTCTCGGGGTCTGTTGGGATGACCGTGTTGTACTTGACGACGCCCTCGATTTCGCGGGCAATCGGCGTATGGTTGGTCTGCCAGTAGTCGACGAACTCCTCATGGGTCATGTCGTCCTGTCGGACGAGAAACGCCGAGTGCTTGTAGAGACCGTCAGTGTCGCCGTCGACCTCGTCTTTCTGGACGATCTCTTCGCCGATAATACGCGGTCGTTCCTCGACAGCGAGGAAGTTGTTCACGTCCTCGCGGGCCTTTGCGGCGATCTCCTTGGTGGGGTCATAGTCCCGGGAGCCGGGGCTACCCAGTGCCTCGTGCAGGTCCTCAAGCGTCTCGAAGTACAGTTCCGCCAATCCGTCAAACTCGGCGTGTGCTGGTTCTGTTGGCAGGACTTGTTGATAGCGAACCACGCCCTCGATGTCCTTTGCAATCGGCGTGTGATTGGCCTGCCAGTAATCAACGAACTCCTCGTGAGACATATCGTCCTGTCTGACTAACAGGGCTACATGCTTGTACATCATCAACACGTTTCTGACCTATGAGTATAAAAGCTAACGTTGTTGCCTGTCAGAATATTTGGGTCACTAAAGATTAATGTATGCATGACGCTGAATATTAAACTGATATGGATGCAGTCAACCCAGCTACGGGCGAGCGGCTAAACGTGTACGACCCTGATGACGACGAGGCAGTCGAACGGAAACTGGACCGTGCCACGTCGACGTTCGAGGACTGGCGTGAGGTCCCATTGCGCAAGCGCGAGCAATTGCTGGTAAACGCCGGTGAGGTTCTACGAGAGAACAAACAGCGGTACGCTGAACTGATGACCCGGGAGATGGGGAAACCAATCACGCAAGCCGTCGCTGAAGTCGAAAAGTGTGCCTGGGCGTGTGACCATTACGCCGAATACGCACACAAGTATCTCTCCGAGGAGCACCACCCCAGTCCACCGGGGACAGAGGTAAAGACAGTCCATGACCCGCTCGGACCAGTGCTTGCAGTGATGCCCTGGAACTACCCCTTCTGGCAGGTCATTCGCTTTGCTGCACCCTATCTCACTGCCGGCAACGTTGGCCTCCTCAAACACGCCTCAAACGTCCCCGGCTGTGCGCTCGCACTTGAGGAAGTGTTTGCTGAAGCCGGCTATCCTGACGGCGCGTTCCAGACGCTGATGGTTGGCTCCAGTAACGTTGACGGCATCCTCGCAGACGACCGTGTCCGTGCGGCGACGTTGACCGGAAGTGGCCCTGCTGGCCGTGCCGTCGCCGAAACCGCCGGCAAACACCTGAAAAAGACCGTACTGGAACTCGGTGGGTCTGACCCGTTTATCGTCCTTGACGACGCAGACCTCGATGCGGCCCTCGAAACTGGGGTGCAAGCACGGACGCTGAACGGTGGCCAATCGTGTATCGCCGCCAAGCGCTTTATTGTTCACACAGACGTCTACGATGAGTACGTTGATCGACTCGTCGCTGCCTTCGAAGACCTCACTGTCGGCGACCCGATGTCCGACGAAACTGATGTCGGTCCACAGGCCGACCCTGACCTCATGGCCGAACTCCACGACCAGGTACAGGCCAGCGTCGACGCCGGAGCAACGCTGTTGACCGGGGGCGAGCCGCTTGACCGGACCGGCGCGTTCTACCCACCGACAGTACTGACTGATGTCCCTTCAGGATGCCCTGCCGACACAGAGGAGACGTTCGGACCAGTGGCGACCGTCTACGAGGTTGCCGATGCGGAGGAAGCAATCGCAGTCGCAAACGACACCCGGTTTGGCCTTGGTGCAAGCCTCTGGACAGCGGACCGAGAACGCGGCCAGCGGCTGGCACGAGATATTTCCGCGGGCTGTGTCTACATCAACGAGATGACCAAATCCGACCCGCGAGTCCCGTTCGGCGGCATCAAGGACGCCGGCTACGGCCGTGAACTCTCGGAGATGGGAATCAAAGAGTTCGTCAACAAAAAGACGGTCTGGGTCGAATAACCACCGCAGTTGATACTGGACGGTACTTCTATTGCTGGCGTGCCCGGTTTTGACGTGATGGCAGCAACGTACGGTCGGTAGCGATCCGTGTGGCAGGACAAACCTTCTTGTTTCAAGGGGCGTTATGCAAGCGCATGGAGTTAGCAATACTGGGCGGTACTGGTGACATCGGTGAGGGGCTCGCAATGCGGTTTGCCTCGGACACGGACCACACGATTACGATCGGCTCGCGGGACGCTGCGAAAGCCACCGAGCGAGCGAGCACGTACGAAGAACGACTGTCCGAGCACGGCGTCGAGACTGGAATCAACGGGACAGACAACAGTAGCGCTGCGGCCGGTGCAGACGTGGTTATCCTGGCTATTCCGCCACACCACGTCGGCGATACAGTTGAAGCACTGGCAGAAGATGACGTGCTCTCAGACCAACTGCTCATTAGCCCCGCCGTCGGAATGAACGGCGATGGGGATGGACTTCACTACCGACCACCGTCGACAGGGAGCGTTACTGAGTTTGTCGCGGAGCGAGCCCCTGAATCTGTTCCAGTGGCCGGCGCGTTCCACAACCTTGCAGCGGACCGGCTGGCAGATCTAGAGGCCACGCTCGATGTAGATACGCTGGTGGTCGCGGACGACCCGACGATCAGCGAGCGAGTCGTGGCGCTAACTGCTGACCTCGCAGGTGTCCGGCCTATCCCTGCTGGGCCGCTATCGAACGCTACGGAGGTCGAGAGTCTGACGCCCTTGCTCATCAATATCGCTCGATACAACGAGGATATGCACGATGTCGGTGTGAGCTTTACGTAGACTCCGGCAGCGGTTCTGTCCTCGGCCGTGATTCAAGTAGTGTCGTCGTGCGGCTGATTGTGTGCTTGTATTGTCTGTGTCCGCAAACAGTCACAAACAGACAGGGAAGTATTTCACCGCGCGTTGTCGATTTCGTCGATCGCGTCGGGGTTCTCGATACTTGAGAGGTCCCCTAGTTCTGCGCCCTCGTAGACATTCTGAATGATTCGCCGTACAATTTTTCCCGACTGGGTCTCCGGAAATTCATCGACGAAGCGGACTTCACGCGGACGGAACGGCTTGCCAAGCGCTCTCCCGACTTGCGCGCGCAGCGCCTCGCGAAGGTCCGCTGACTCCTCGACCCCCTCGTTGAGGATGACGTATGTGACAACCGCGGTCCCCTTCGTTTCGTCGTCCGCACCGATGGCAACAGCGGCGTTGACCGCATCGTGTTCGATGAGTGCGCTCTCGACCTCGGCCGGGCCGACCTTCCGACCGGCGACGTTGAGGACATCGTCCGAACGACCGTGCAAGAACCAGAACCCGTCTTCGTCTTTCTGTGCCCAGTCACCGTGGTCCCACATATCGCCGAACCGCGACCAGTACTCCGCAAGATACCGCTCGTCACCACTCCACAGCGACTTTGTCATCGACGGCGCTGACGATTGACAGACCAGATACCCCTTCTCGTTGTCTTCGGCAACGGATTCCCCCTGTGCATCGACAACGTCGATGTCCATGCCGAGCGCCGGGCCACCAAGCGTCCCCGGCTTCAGCGAATGCAGCGGCGTCGGCTGAAGGAAACAGCCGAAGATCTCCGTTCCGCCGGAGATGTTCATAATTGGTGTCGTGCCGTCGCCGACGTTCTCCAGAAACCACTCCCAGGAATCTGGGTCCCACGGCTCACCAGTCGAACCCAGCAGGCGCAACGTCGAAAGGTCGTGGCCCTCCAGCCACTCGTCGCCGTGTTTCTGTAGCGAACGGATCGCTGTCGGTGAAATCCCAAACACCGACAGATTGTGGGTGTCGATCATTTCCCAGAACCGGTCCGGCTCGGGATAGTCGGGGGCCCCCTCATACATGAAGACGGTGCCACCGTGGGCGTGATTGCCGATCAGCGTCCACGGCCCCATCATCCAGCCGATGTCCGAGACCCAGAAAAACCGGTCTGCGGGCTTGTGGTCGAACGAAAAGAAGATTTCTTTCGCCGGTTGGACGAGCCCGCCAGCGTGTGTGTGGACGATACCCTTCGGTTTGCCTGTTGTCCCGGATGAGTACAGCAGCATCGACTCGTGGTCGGCGGGGAGCGACTGGGTCTCGTACTCATCAGATTGGGACCCGACTGCGTCTGTCCACCATTCGTCACGGTCTGAGTCCCACGAGAGCCCAGACTCCGTAGAACCAAGCCGATTATAGACAATGGTGTGTTCGACGTGGCCGGCCGCTTCGATAGCCTCGTCGGCGGCCGATTTCAGGTCGATTTCGCTGCCCCGGCGGTAGAAGCCATCGCCGGTGAACAGGACCGAACACTCGGCGTCTTCGATGCGGGTTGCTGTCGCGTCGACCCCGAAGCCAGAGAAAATAGGGACGGCAATCGCACCGACTTTGAAACAGCCATACAGCAACGGAACGATTTCCGGGACCATCGGCATATACAGCCCGACGGCGTCACCGGGTCCGATACCGCGCGCTTCGAGTGCATTGGCAACGCGATTGGCCTGCTGGTGGAGCTCGTGGTAGGTTATCTCACGGACTGTCCCATCCTCACCTTCCCAGAGTGTCGCGATTGTATTTCGGTTCGCAGCGTCGGGGGCTGCATGACGGTCAACGACGTTGTGGGCGATGTTGAGTTCCCCGCCGACGTACCAGTCCGTGAACTGCGGGCCGTCTGTGTCATCGCGGACCTGCTCGTACGCCTCGTAAAACTCTAGGTCGAGATAGTCGACTATCTCATCCCAGAACCAGTCCAGTCCGGATGCCGGTTCACCGTCGATATCGGTGACCGTCCGCCTGTGGAGTTCTTCGAAGTCCGCGATGCCGTGCTTTTGCATGAACGCGTAGACGTTGCTCTCGGTCACGAACGTCTCGCTCGGTTCGTACCGTACCTCGTCGAGTGCTGTGAGTGAATCTGACATTGGGATTAGTGGCTATGACGATGTCCAGAAGCTGTTCAGTTGCTGCAGTCGAGCTACCCCGTCTTGTAGACGCCGCGTGCATCCGCGACCTGTGTATCGTCTTCGGCGTACACTTCGACACTGACGACGCCAACATCACCACCGTGACGAACCACATCCGCTTCCGCTCGGAGGTCCCCTGTCCCGGCTTCGAGGTAATCGATTCGCATATCGATGGTCGGCACCGGCTGGTCGACGAGCGACACCAGAGCGGCCCCACCAACGGTGTCCGCGAGCGTGAACGTAACGCCGCCGTGGGCCATTATCTGCTCTTCGTTCCACGACAGTTCTTCCCGCATCTCGATATGGCCTTCGGCGTGCCCGTTATCGACAGTGGTTATCTCGATATCGAGCAGGTCGGCAAACGGCATGTTCTCGAAGAATGCTTCGATGTCCATTCTCATCAATTCGGTTCTTCACCTGGGGAAATAAATATTGGTGTTCACGGGGTCCGAAACACACGGTCGACACTTAGGGGGTCACTGGTGCTCGTGGTGTCTCAGCCCTTCCAGGTTAGACAGCATCTGACGGTTCAACAGTCACCGACACGACGTGTCAGTCTTAGCTGATCTTCGGCTGCACCTCTTCTCCGAGGCGTCGGATACACTCGGCCATCTCCTGTGTTCCGGTTCCGGGGTGGTACGTCCGGAAGATGAAGTGAATGTCGTCGCCCAGTGCCTCGCGGTACGATTCAAGTTCCGCCGTGACCTGGTCGGGTGTCCCGAAGATAGCCTGTTCTTTGAGTTCCTGTTTGCGCTCTTCATCGAGTTCTGCAACCGTCTCGCCGGAGAATATCTCCTCGTACCGGCGCTGGATGTAGAGGTAGCCGTCGCGCATCTGCGCCCATGCGTCTTCGCGGGAGTCACCGATGAACCCGTGCTGGAGGACATACACCTGAAAGTCGCCCTCGATATCCTCGTCGTCACGGACGTTTCGGATGTCTTCGACGCGCTTCCGGACGCCATCGACTGACAGCGACGACGGGGCACACCATGCGTCAGCGGTCCGGGCGGCCCGCCGGACGGCAGGCCGAGAGGCCCCACCGAGCATGAGGGGAACGTCGTGTGCAGGTTTCGGTGTCACAGTGACGTCCGACGAGATGTCGTGGAATTCCGGCTCGTAGTCGAGCGGCCCGTCGGACCAGGCACCGCGAAGCGTGTCGACCGCATCGGCTAGCCGTTCTGCCCGTTCGTCGTCGGGAATTCCGAAGGCGTCAAACTCTGAGACGTTGGACCCGATTGCCATCCCGAGCGTCGTTCGGCCACCGGATATCTGGTCCACGGTTGCGATATCTTCGGCGAGTCGGATTGAATCATACAGCGGCGCGAGTGCGATACAGGAGCCGATTTCGATGTTGTCGGTGACTGCAGCTAACGCCCCGAGCGCCGGTGTGACGCCCGACAGATAGTCGTCGTCGAGGAAGTGATGCTCTGAGACCCAGGCGCTATCGAGCCCCGCGTTGTCGATAACTTCTCCCAGTTCGAGCATTTCGTCGTAAATCTCGCTGGTTTCGCGGTCGTCGTCCGGGCGCTGCTGACAGGTAAACAGGCCTGTTCCCAGTTGCATAAATTCCCGTTACGGCGCGACCGACTTAACGGTAGTGGCACGCCAGCGACCAGACAATGCGTGAAATCGGCCAAGATGCCTGCCAGTCAGTAGTCTATCCGCGTGATCTCCGAAACGGGCCATTCGCTGAGGATCTCAACGCCGTTCTCGCGGACAACGACCATCTCTTCGACGCGGACGCCCTGCCGCTCTGCGGGTTGCATCGTCTCGACAGCCATCGTCATACCCTCCTCGATCTCGATCGGGTGGTCCGGCGAGAGTCCACGCCAGATGAGCGGGGTTTCGTAGAGCTGCAGCCCCAGCCCATGGGCCCAGTGGTTGGTCGTCATCTGCCAGAACTCGTCGGCGTCGTACCAGTCCATATGCTCGCCGTCTCTGTCGGGGAAGCCCTTGCATATCTCGTCGGTCGTGGCCCCTGGCTCGATCCGTTCGAGGACGTCATAGAGGTCGTCACGAGCTTTTTCGTAGGCGTCTTTCTGTGCCTGCGTCGGTTCGCCCATGCTGAAGGTCCGGTAGTAACAGGAGCGATAGCCCAGATACCCGATGTTGTAGAAATCAGCGTACACGAGGTCGTTCGGTCGAATCATCCGGTCGGTCGTGTTCGCCTGATGCTTCGGCCAGGTGTTCGGGCCGGAGGTGACGTAGCCACCCTGGGCCATTGCGCCGTGTCCCCAGAGTTCGCTGACCGCATCGCCCCACACTTCTGACTCGCGCTTGCCTGGCCTGGCACTCTCTGTAATCTTCTGGAAGCCTGCCTCACAGATGGCAGCGACCTGTCGCAGACACTCTATCTCGTCACGGGTTTTGGTCTTCCGCGCGTCGAGCATGATATCGGTCGCCGCGCTGGTGTCGACATCGACGCCGCGGTTTTCGAACTTCTCGATAAGCGTCCCGTTCCCCACGTCGATGCCCATCGGCTCCCGATCGACACCGTACTCCTCCATGGCCGTATACACCGTCTCCGCCATCTTATCCTTGAGCCAGTCGCGTGCAGAAGCGCTGCCTGACGCCCGGGGAACGTTGCCGAGTCCCGGACAGGCATACCGGATGTCGTCGAGCCAGGGACAGTTGAACCGCTGGTTCGATGCGTGGTCTGCGGTGTCCCAGTGGACCACATCGCCGTCTTCGGTCAGGAGTGTATAGTGGTCTGCCCCGCTCCCGCCAGTCATCGCCAGCCCAGTGACATACCGGACATTCGGGTCATTGATCAGCAGTATCGACCCCAGTTCGGAGTCCTGCAGTCGGTCGAGGGCACGTTCTTTTCGCTCGCGTCGCATCCGCTTGACGTCGATCCGTTCTTCCCAGTCGACGGCCATGGTGCCACGCGTTCCTTCCATGAAGTCGCGCTCGTACATCACGTATGCGTACAGGCAGGTCCCTAATCAAACACTGGGTTCACTCCGGCCGATACGGGACAAACGCAAGCACCCACGGTACGCACGTCACACAGCGACGCCAGGACTGGTGTATCAGAGCGATTCGAGCCCGTTCTCCTCCCGGAGGGTGTTGATGTAGGACCGGAACCCAGATTCGAGGTCGTACTCGACCTCGTAGCCGAGGTCGTTCTGCGCAGCGGTCATATCGAGATTCTGCGTCCAGGGGAGTTCGCCCTCGTCGGAGACATCGAGGTCGGCGTCCGGGACGATTTCCCGGACAGCGTTGGCGGCTTCACGGATCGTCGCGAGGACGCCGCGGACGTTGTAGATGCGCTGGCTGAGGTCGTCTTCGTCGACAAACGTTGCCTTCCGGAACGCCTGTGCAATATCGCGTGCGTGTTGCCAGTCGATAACCTGGTCGCCGTACTCGACGCTGAACGGTTCGCCGAGTGCTGGCTTCTCGATGATGTTTGCGAGGAACGCCGACCCACCGGTTTCGCGGTAGGGGCCGTACGCGACTGTCGGACGGAGTCCAACGTGGTCAACACCGTAGTCCTCGTGGTAGACACGGGCCTGATGTTCGTTGTACTCCTTGGTTGCACCGTAGAGCGTATCCGGATAGACGAGTTCGTTCTCGTCAACGTACTCGGCGTAGTTGTGTGGCGGCGCGTACACTGCAGCGCTGGAGGCCCAGGTGACACGCTCGATCTGGTCGTCAAGAGTGCGTGCGGCCTCGAAGACGTTGTTCGTCCCTTTGATATTGACATCGAGGCCAGCCCGCGGGTTGTCCCGTGCTGTGTTCGTCAGCAGTGCCGCGAGGTGAACGATGTGTGTCGTCCCCGTCTCCTTGACGGCATGAATCACGTCCGTCGCCTCGGAGACATCCCCACGCCGGATGGTCACATCGTCGTCGACACCCAGCTTCGAGAGGATGTGGTCGTCCGTCGAGAGGTCGTAGGCAACGACGTCGTGTCCGTGTTCGATGAGATCCTCGACGACGTACGAGCCGAGGAAGCCGGTTCCGCCAGTGACGAGTACCGTCGTATCTGTCATTGTTATATCAATGTGTGTTGCGTAGTTGATTTATATTCTTTGCTAAACCGTGTCTGGGAGCTCATTCGTGGAGCCCGCCCACTTCTTTGTAGAACGATGACTGGAGGGACTCGACCATCTCTTCGTCACGGTCGATGCGAACGTCAATAACGAAGGGGACATCGGCGCTGGTCCCTTCTTCGAGTGCAGTCGCAAGTTCAGCAGGCGTCACTGCCCGCGTCGCTTCGGCGCCGAACGCCTCGGCTGCTTTTACGAAGTCGGTGTCGTGGAACTCGACGCCAGCGATGTCGCCCTCCTCGTGTTGCATCTGACGAACCATCCCCAGGCTGGTGTCGTTGAGGACGACGAACGTGGGCGCGACGCCGTTCTCGACGGCTGTCTCCACGCTGGTCATCGTCATCGTGAAGCCACCGTCGCCGGCGACGGCGATGATATCTTTTTCCGTCGTAATAGCGGCTGACACCGCGGCCGGTGTTGCCCATCCCATCGCGCCGACGCCACCACTCCCGTAGTAGGTCCCGGTGCCCGGTGTCTGAAGGTAATTGAGTAACCAGAACCGGTTGTTCCCGGAGTCGGCGGTTACAATCGTTTCCGCATCGACGACAGCCTCGATTTCTTTGACTGCACGCTGTGGCTTGATCGGCGACGCATCCGACTCGCATTTGGGAGCATAGAATGACTCCTGCGCTGCGGCCGCACGGTCACGCGCCCAGTCGTTTCCAGCGCTTTCGGGGAGGTTCGCCGCCAGGTCATCGAGACTGTGTGCCGCATCACCGATGAGTGCCACATCTGCGGGGTAAACCCAGCCGGCGTTGCGTGTGTCGATATCTGCGTGGATGATGGTCTGTTCGTCGGGCCGGATGAACTCTGGGGACTGCCAGTTGGTGTCCATTGGGTTCATGCGACAGCCCACGACGAGGAGTACGTCCGCTTCACTGACGACCTGATTTGCACCCTCGTGACCGAAGGAGCCGATAACACCCGCAGCCAACTCGTGGGTTTCGGGGAACGTCGACTTGCCGAGATAGGAGGTCGTGACGACGGCATCAGTCGCCTCCGCGACAGTTTCAAGCTGGTCGTAGGCGTCGGCGGCGTGAACCCCGTTGCCGGCGATGATAACCGGCCGGTCAGCCTCGCTCAACGCTGTAATCGCTGTTTTGACATCCTCGCGGGCCGGTCGCGATTCCCAGTTTTGTACCTGATCGTGGCCGTCCCAGACCGGCGGGATCGGATCTTCGGGCATCTCCTCGGTGACGGCGTCGCCATCAAGGATAATTGCCGTTGGCCCCGGCCGGCCAGCAGTCGCGTGTTTGAACGCGAGCTGGAGGCTGCGTACTGTCTCCGTTGGTGAGCGCGGGAACCAGTTTTCCTTGGTGTAGGCATCGAGCGCAGACGGAAGGTCCAATCCCCCGTAATCACCGCGAGCCTGCTGGTACGGCGCGAGCGTGGAATAGTCGCCACGCTCGCTGGCCTCGGTGATAACGACCATCGGTGACGAAGCGAGCTTTCCCTCCATCTGGCCGATTGCGCCGAGGCTGCCGATCCAGGGGCCTTGCCCCGCGAGGACCCCGGGGTTGCCGGTGAGTCGCCCGTGCATTTCGGCCATGACGCTGGCTTCGCGCTCATCGCGTGGTCGGACCATCTCGACATCAGCATCCGGGACGTGGTCAAGGATCTCGATGGCACGACCACCGGGATATCCGAAAACGTACTCAACGCCTTGTTCGTCCAGTTCTTCGACAAGGCGCTTTCCTGTTTCAGTCATGGGTAGTGGATTTGGGTGTCATTATCCATTGTCGCGTTACGTCCCACTGTGGGTAACTCCCAAGATATAGAGTTTGGGGTGCAACGTTGCAGTAGTCACGATTGAATAGGCGGATACTCGG
Organism: Haloarcula marismortui ATCC 43049; assembly: GCF_000011085.1. NCBI lineage: Archaea > Methanobacteriati > Methanobacteriota > Halobacteria > Halobacteriales > Haloarculaceae > Haloarcula > Haloarcula marismortui. Next base: position 172,675 of record NC_006397.1, on the reverse strand, counting down.
GTCCTGTGAACCCAACGGCCCTACTGTGGCGTTCAAGTAAGTCGATTATGCCACAGTGCCTGTTTCCACTGCTTTCAATCGCTCTACTGTCCGTGTTCTGCAGTGTTCCACACGAGGAGCGTTCTAATAGTTGGGACAAAATATATTCCAGAATTGCAGCTGTAATTCTATATCACTATTACTACAACATTTTGTATAGATGCCCGTTATAAGCGCTCTGGATGCCTTTTCGTCTTCTGGGCGGTCAGGCTACATCTCGTAAGTTCGGATACAGTCGATGACGGATTACAGCGTTACTACTGTAACAGATATCGGTCGTGGGGTCGAAATAATGTTACAATTATATGGATGTAACAGCAGCTGTGCCCACAGAACAACCTTGTGGAATAACTACAGTTTTCTAGCAGATGCCGTTACGAATAGAGCCTATATGTGGTAGAAATGTCCGTTCTTCAACGCTGCAATGACAGCGGGAGTTTCTGAAAAGTCAATAACAGGTGGCATTCCACGATCGAACTACGTAGGAGCGGTCGAAGTGGACGTCGCCGGCCCGCCGTTCTAATAATTCGAACTCTCGGACTGTACAACTGATTTATATATTAGCGGCATCTGAGTGGTCGCCTACATAGACGGGGGTGACAACGGGACTCCGGATCTGGGACTGTCTCCCGGTACGAGAATCATCCGCCTCACACTCGGTGTCGGCGGTCCAGCGCTGGCGATCGATGTGACACTCGAATCAGCATCTGCGTCTCCGATAACCGTGCCGATGAGGGGCAGGAGTACGCTGTAGGGACCAGCGGGTACGGACGACGCCCTGTCCCCGGCGCCGTTCGTATGGTTCGAACGGGAATCGGCACTGCCGCGGCACGGACGCAACTGTGGAGAAAATACAGGCAGTTCAGATGCGAGTGGTCTGAACATCAGTGTGGTCGGTGTCCAATAGGGCTCGCCCGCGGTCAGCGACAGTAAAGTGAGGTAAGCGCAGCAGCCGGAGTGTTTTCTGCATCCAACTCAGGCCCTCTCCGAGTTCGCTCCGTCGCTGCGTGGAACCGCTACGGTTCATAATAACGTTTATCACGAAAGATTGTGTCATGGGGAGTGTTGCGATGCACGATACAGTCAGCCGTCGAACTGTCATGAAGAGCATTGGTGCCGCAGGCGCTGTCGGACTTGCAGGCTGTTCGACAGACGGTGGTAGTAGTGGGAACACCATCAGCATGGGCATCCTAATGGGGGTAACGGGTGGGTTGTCCGAAGTGGGCCCCGCAATTCGGGATGCAGCAGAACTAGCTGTAAAACAGGTCCGAGACGCGGACAACGGGTTCTCAGTCGATACGCAGTTTGAGAATACGGAGACCAAACCGAGTCGGGGCGTGAGTGGTGCAGAAGCACTCGTGAATGGTGGCTATCCGATTATTTGCGGGGGACTAGCGTCATCAGTGACGCTGCAGGTCGCAGAGAACGTCGCAATTCCGAATCAGACGGTGATGTGCTCACCATCGGCGACGTCGCCGGATGTCTCCTCACTGGAGGATAACGACTTCGTGTACCGGACGCCGCCAACGGACAAGTTGCAGGGATCACTGCTGGCACAGATCGCGGCCGAACGGCTTGAGAAGGAGAGCGCAGCTATCCTCTTTCTCAACAACGCGTACGGGAACGGCCTATCAAACGGATTCACGAAGACATTTGAGGAGGAGTATGGCGGTGAGGTCCTGAATCAGGTCTCGTACTCGGCAGGTCGCTCTTCCTACACGTCACAGTTGCAGAACACGCTTGACGGTGACCCAGAGACGCTCGTGATCATCGGCTACCCCGAGAGCGGGAACAAAATCTTCCGGAACTTCTACGAGAACTTCGACAGAGCGGATATGGATATTCTGGTCCCGGACGGACTCAGGGCCGATGACTTGCCCGGGAACGTGGGCCACGACATGACAAACGTCCGCGGGACCAACCCATCCTCAGCCGGACCGGGAATTGAGTACTTCAAATCTGCGTATCAAGACGAGTATGACTCTGCACCGGGGCCGTTCAATCAGCAGTCGTTCGATGCTGCGGCAGTCCTCATGCTGGCACGCGCGGCGGCCGGTGAAGATGACGGGACTGCAATCCGCGATCAGATGCGGGCGGTTACAGACTCCGGTGGCGAAGCAGTCGGACCTGAAAATCTGGGCGAAGGCGTTTCGCTGGCGGCCGACGGGAACGAAATCAATTATCAGGGCGTCTCGGGCCCAGTTGAGTTTGACGACAATGGTGACCTGGCCAGCGCCGTGTACAATTACTTCAGGTATACAGAGAACGGCACGGAGAATATCGAGCAGGTGGAAGTGTAACGAGAACACTGCGGGCTTCCACACTCCGGATTACGATTACCCCGCATATACAGCAGACTGAATGGCTTTTGTGCCGTGGCCGTAACTCAGGGACCGTGCGCCATGTTGTCTGGCAGAGCTGGTGTTATACTCACTCACGCACAACCCAAAGACTATAATCAAATACTGTTATACTTATGAACTGATGTCTCAGTACGCAGCACGCGTCGAAGAGATGGATATCAGTGGCATCCGAGAAGTCTTCGAAGCGGCAGGCGAAGACGCAATAAATCTAGGTCTCGGTCAGCCTGATTTCCCAACTCCAGAACACGCTCGGGAGGCAGCGATGAGTGCGATTCAGGACGGGATGGGTGACTCATACACGTCCAACAAGGGGATTCCAGAACTCAGAGAGGCCATCAGTGACCGCTATGCTACCGACAATGGGCAGGACATACCAGCTGAAAATATCATTGCGACCGCCGGCGCAAGCGAGGCGATTCACGTCGCAATCGAAGCCCACGTCCAGCCAGGCGACGAAGTACTCTGCCCTGACCCCGGGTTTCTGGCCTATGAACAACTGGTGTTGCTCGCCGGCGGCGAACCAAAACGGGTCGAACTCAGGGACGACCTGACCCTTGACCCCGCTGCTGTCGAGAATGCTATCACAGATAACACGTCGCTGTTTATTGTTAACAGTCCTGCAAACCCCACCGGTGCAGTGCAATCGAAGCGAGATATGGCAGAGTTCGCGCGGATCGCGGATGAGCATGAAGTCATTTGTCTCTCCGATGAGGTCTACGAGAAGATCGTCTTCGATGGTGAACACCACTCACCGGCGGAATTCGCTAACTCTGATAGGGTCATTCAGGCCAGTGCGTGCTCGAAAACGTACTCGATGACAGGCTGGCGGCTCGGCTGGGTGGCGGCCAGTGCAGAGCGAATCGAACGGATGCTTCGGGTGCATCAGTACGTACAGGCGTGTGCCAGTGCCCCCTCACAGTACGCTGCTGAAGCGGCGCTCACCGGTCCACAGGAACCAGTGAGAGAGATGGTGTCAGCCTTCGAGGAGCGTCGGAACGTCCTTCTCGACGGGTTAGCGGATATCGGCCTTGACACGCCAGTGCCGAAGGGAGCGTTCTATGCGATGCCCCACGTCCCGGACGGATGGACCCAGAAGATGCTGGACAACGATGTTATCGTCGTCCCCGGCGAGGCGTTCGGGCCGAGTGGTAAAGGACAGGCGCGCATTTCGTATGCCACGAGTACGGCTGAGCTGAAAGAGGCGCTGGAAGTGATGCGAACGGTCACGAACTCTCTGTAGCGCACCAGCAGGGACTCGCGACTGACTGTTTCGTCCAGCGAGCGGTTTCATCTTCGTCATCCGATGAGCGGTGTCATATTTCTCGTCGCGGGCGCATGCGTACGGAACTATGCACCGAATCTTGCATTCGACACCGACAGTTGCAAAGCCAGTCTGATTTAGCCGTCACGTCTATCATTGTCAACAAATACCGTGTGTAAAACTAGCATGAAATAGGCACATATCTTCGGTTTCGCGGTATCTATGACTATTTTACATCAAGATTTTTAAGACTGGGTACAGAGCACCAAAGTATGGCGGCACGAGACTACTACAGCCGTGGACAGAATCTGGTATACAACCGCCCAGTACTCGTTATATTCGCAGTTATCGGCGTGTTTCTCGTATTCGATATTCTTCGACAGGTAGGCACTGGAACAGTTGCCATCACAGACCTCATGAGTTATCTCTGGAACGGACTGGTGCTGGGCATGTCGCTTGGACTGGCCGGTGTCGGCCTCTCGATGACATACAGTATCCTCAATTTCGCGAACTTTGCCCACGGTGACTTGATTACGAGCGGTGCGTTCGCCGGATGGGCGACGGCGTTTCTGATTGCCGGGCTGGGAGAGTTCTCTGTCGAATCGCTCATTCTTATCGGCGGCCCAATCGCAGTCGGTTCGAATGAGCTTGGCATCAATGTTGTCAATACCCCGCTGGCGCTTCTGGCTGGCTTACTCGTCGCTGCGGTTCTGACAGCCGCCCTTTCGCTCTTGCTGGATCGAATCGTGTTCAGACCGATGCGCAGCGCTGACGGTGTGACCTTGATGATTGCCAGCGTCGGCGTCGCGCTGTTCCTCCGGAATTTCCTCACCTATTCGTTTCTGACTGACAGCCGTGGGCTGACAGGCGGCAACGTCCCCCAGTTTACTGTTGCGGGCGTCACGTTCGGGGGACACCAGATTACGCTGGTCGTCGTCGCCGCGCTCCTGATGCTTGGGACTCACATTCTGCTCCAGTACACCAAAATCGGCACCGCGATGCGTGCAATGGCTGCGAACAAGGACCTCGCAAAAGTCACGGGCATCCCAACGGAGCGCGTTGTCAAACTCACGTGGATTATCGGCGGCGGGCTTACCGGGTGTGCAGGCTTTCTTATCGCACTACAGCAGGGGACGCTCACAGTGACAATGGGGTGGGACCTGCTGTTACTGGTGTTCGCAGCGGTCATCCTCGGCGGTGTCGGGTCGATCTACGGCGCAATGGTCGGCGGTGTCATTCTCGGTCTCGCGAGTCGACTCGCGCTCGTCTGGATTCCAGCCAGCTTCCTTCTGGTTGCGGCGTTCGTTATCATGATCGTCATGCTGCTCGTGCGTCCATCGGGGCTGTTCAGTGGGAGGACGACGGCATGAGTACAGGCTCTCTTCAGGCGCGGGCTGAGGGTTGGCTTGGCAACAATGACGTCCGCTTGCTCATCGCTCTGGCACTCGCGATCGGGGGATTGTACGCGCTTTTCAGCGTCGTGCTTGGATTCCAGCTGAATGGCACAGTCAACACGCTCCGTCGTGTCGCGTTCCTCTCCGCGATTTATGCCATGTTAGCGCTTGCACTGAACCTCCAGTGGGGATACGCGGGTCTGTTCAACCTCGGTGCGGCCGGGTTCATGGCCATCGGTGTATACACGATGGGGATACTGACCGCTCCAGTGACGGCCAGTCCGCCCGGCTTCGGGCTGCCACTTCCGGTCGCGATTGTGGGTGCTATCCTCGTGACTGGAATCATTGGCGGCCTTGCAGCGTTGCCTGCGATCCGACTTCGTGCCGATTATCTTGCAATCGTCACTGTCGCGTTCTCGGAAATCGTCCGCCTCACACTCCGTGCGCCGGAGTTCGCGAACACTCGCATTGCCGGCGTTGCATTCGGAACGGGCGGTGCGACGGGGCTGTCGTTGCCATCGAACCCGATCCGGATTCTATTTTACACAGACCCGGCCACAACAGCCCCAGCGCCAAATGCTCTAGGTGCGGCGATATTCAGCGCCGTGGAACCGCTGGGAATCGAGGAGACGCTGGTCATCGGCTGGGCGTACGTAATTGTGTTGTGTCTCTGTCTCGGCCTCCTGTACTGTTTGATGATCCGCATCGGGAAGTCACCCTTCGGACGGGTGCTCAAGAGTATTCGCGAGGACCAGCAAGTCACGCAGGCGCTGGGAAAAGATACGCGTCTGTTCAAGATCAAGACGTTCGCGCTTGGCTGTGCGCTCATGGGCCTGATTGCCATCTTCTGGCGTCTCTCCGGGGGCTATGCATCGCCACGGATGTTCAAGCCGATACAGACCTTCTACATCTTCATTGCGCTGTTTATCGGTGGAACTGGCTCGCCAACGGGGAGTATCGTTGGCGGTGCTCTGTTCGCGAGCCTGCTCTTCGAGGGCCCCTCGTTCATCCGCCGGGTGGTGGCGGAGTACCTCCAGCTCAGCAACGCTCCCGATACGCTTGTCAGTGCCCTCGCCGAGTTAGGAACTCTCGATGTCACGCCGCTGCTGGCGTACTCCGTGCAGGACGTGAGTATTTCGGCTCTCAGACTCATGCTGCTCGGTATCGTTCTGGTGTATCTCATGCAACGGCACCCGGATGGGCTGCTTGGCCATCGAAAAGCAATCGCATCGAGCGTTGCACTCTCACAGCAGGCGACTCGCGAGGACGATAATGAGTAAGAACGGACATTCAGCACGGAGCGATCAGACCCGGAACGGACAGCAAGAGCAGATACTCAAAGTGGAAAACCTGCGAAAGACATTTGGTGGTATTACCGCTGTCGCTGACGTCTCTTTCCACGTCGAAAAGGGGTCTATCACTGGTCTGATCGGTCCGAACGGTGCCGGCAAGTCGACGACATTCGACCTGATTACCGGTGTGCAACGCCCAGACGGGGGCGCAGTCGAGTTCAATGACACGGAGATAACGGGGTATCGGTCAGATCAGGTCGCAAATCAGGGCCTCGTCCGGACTTTCCAGATAGCACGAGAGTTATCAGAGATGACCGTGCTGGAAAACCTGATGCTGGCACCACAGAACCAGGCCGGCGAAACAGTCTGGCGAGCGGTCCTCCCGCGAGCCAGAGCACAGGTCGTCGAACAAGAAAAAGAACTTCGAGAACAGGCCTGGGAGATGCTCGAACTGTTTGAGATTGAGCACGTCGCGCACGAATCCGCCGGGAATCTCTCAGGTGGCCAGCGGAAGCTGCTGGAGATGGCGCGCGTGCTCATGACCGATCCCGAGATGGTGCTGCTGGATGAACCGCTTGCGGGAGTCAACCCAACACTTGAGGAGAAACTCATTGACCGGCTGCATACGCTCAAAGAGCAGGGGTACACCTTCCTCTTCGTCGAACACGACATGGACGTTATTATGAATAACTGCGACACGGTCATCGTGATGCACCAGGGGAGTGTTCTTACAGAGGGGCAACCAGACGCAGTGAAAAACAACGAAAAAGTGCTTGATGCATATCTCGGAGAAGAGGTGAAAATATGAGTCTGCTGTCAGTACAGCAACTGGACGCCGGGTACGGTGACCTGCAGATTCTCACAGATGTCGACATGGAAGTCGGACAGGGTGAGTACATCACCATCGTCGGCCCGAACGGTGCAGGCAAGTCCACGGTGATGAAATCAGTGTTTGGACTGACGACGTACATGGGGGGTGAAATCATATTCGACGACAGAGATATCGCCGGCGAACAACCGGAAGATATCATCTCATATGGGTTAAGCTTCGTTCCCCAGAGCAACAACGTGTTCGAGCCACTGACCGTCACAGAGAACCTCAAGATGGGCGCATACACGCTGGATCAGTTCCCTGAGGACCGGCTTCAGGCGGTTTATAACCGGTTCCCAATACTGGAAACGCGGTCGGAGCAGAAGGCTGGGACACTGTCTGGAGGGCAACAACAGATGCTGGCGATGGGCCGTGCGCTCATGCTCGATCCAGATCTGTTACTCCTTGACGAGCCCAGTGCTGGCCTTGCACCCGACCTCGTTGACGAGATGTTTGACCGCATTGACGAGATCAACGACGCCGGTACCGCCGTTCTCCTCGTCGAACAAAATGCAAAGGAGGCACTGCGGCGGTGTGACCGCGGTTATGTCCTTGTGCAGGGGCAGAACCGACACGAGGACAGCGGTGAGGCACTTCTCAACGACCAACAGGTGCGGGAGGACTTCCTCGGCGGGTAGCTCCTGTACCCCAGCACTGGCTTGGTGACTATGCTCTGCCACGGCCATAGGATCGACACAAGACACTGTACTGGTTGCTGAGTCCGTAGTTAATTTCATAACCGGCGAACAGATTTCCACACTACAGACTTGGCTCCAGTGACGTTACAGATAATTGAACACATACAGTTCTTAGCAGCGGTTCGTGAAAGCCATCTGTCAGTGAGAATGTCTGAGTGGCGTCTGTATCAACACTTTCCCAAGACGTAGTGCATAGATATTCTAGTCAATTGTGTGTTACTTCCTGTTGCATTTACGCTTCTTCGGGCCAGCAGCGGTCACCATTCGCACCGGACTAGCTACTGTGGCGTGTGAACGGGTGTCGCACAAACAATAAGTATCTACCATGTTAGACTTCATATATGCATCCGGGTTTGAACCCTATCGCCTGCCCTGCAGGTCAGCTGTCCCGGCAGTTAATGGATTGGGCACTGCCCTCTTCCACAGCTACATTTTTTACATTTTCGACATTTAAACTGGCGTAGACTGCCAGTGCACAGGTGGGCCCTGTGCTCCGGTGGAAAACGCCAGCCTTGAACGCGCTCGAAGAGCCGTAACCAGCGGCTGTTCGGGTTACCAGGGTCTGTTGAGGGAGCGTCTGTTGAATACAAAACATCATCGAAAACAATGAACATGAAAAACGAAGCAGGAAGCACGGACTTGCCAGCGCCCGTTAGAGAAGACTCGGATCTGGTCCAGGTACTGGATGCCGAGGGCAACGTACTGCCACAGGCGTCTGTCCCGGACATTTCAGACAGGCAGTTACTTGAGATGTATGAGACAATCAAGCTTGCTCGGCACTTCGACCAGCGGGCCATCAGCTTCCAACGACAGGGGCGGCTCGCGACGTATGCACCAATGACCGGGCAAGAAGGATCCCAGGTCGCCACGAGCCTGGCACTTGCCGAGCAGGACTGGTTGTTCCCGACCTACAGAGAGCACGCGGCGAAGTACGCCCATGGGATGGATCTGGTATCCCTGTTCGAGCCACTGAGAGGCTATCGAGACGGATACGCGATCCCGGACGATGTCAACGTGATGCCGGAGTATATTCCGATTGCAACGCAGGTTCCACAGGCCATGGGAATGGCGTGGGGACACAAGCTACAGGGAAAAACCGAGACGGCCGTCCTGTGTCATCTCGGAGATGGTGCGACCTCAGAGGGAGATTTCCACGAAGGACTGAACTTCGCCGGGGTGTTCGACGTCCCCGCTGTATTCGTCTGCAACAACAACCAATGGGCGATTTCGGTCCCCCGAGAGCGACAGACCGCGAGCGAAACCATCGCTGAAAAGGCACAGGCGTATGGTATCGACGGCGTTCGAGTCGATGGGCTGGACCCGCTGGCGGTCTACAAAGTCGCCAGTGAGGCACTGGCGAAAGCCCGGAATCCGGGTCCCGGAGAGCGCCGTCCAACGCTTATTGAGTCTGTCCAGTATCGCTTCGGCGCACACACGACCGCGGATGACCCGTCTGTTTACAGAGACGAATCAGAGGAGGAGGCCTGGCGGGACCGTGACCCTGTGGACCGCATTGAAAAGTATCTGTACAACGAGGGCATCCTCGATTCCGACCTCGAGAGTGAGATCCAGGACAGTATCGAACAGGAAGTCAGCGAGGCGATAGAGACGGCAGAGCAGACAGAAGCGAGTCCAGACAACATCGTCGAGCATGTGTACGAGGACGTTCCAGCGCGACTCGAAGAACAGCGGGACGAATTGAACCGACTGCGCGAGAAATATGACGACGGCGCGTTCTCGGAGGTGCTGGAATGAGTTCGACAGCCAGCGCGCAGACGGGCCAGAAAGCCCAGAGTCTCACCCTTGTGGAGGCGATACAGGACGGGCTGTACACAGAAATGTCACAGGACGACACCGTCGTCGTTCTGGGCGAAGACGTCGGGAAGAACGGCGGTGTCTTCAGAGCAACTGACCAGCTATACGAAGAGTTCGGTGAAGACCGCGTCATCGACACGCCACTGGCCGAAGCCGGAATCATCGGGGCTTCGATTGGACTCGCACAGACCGGCATGAAGCCTGTTCCTGAGATGCAGTTCATGGGCTTCATGTATCCTGCCTTCGACCAGATTGTCAGTCACGCTGCACGCCTCCGGAGCCGTAGTCAGGGGCAGTATTCAGTGCCGATGGTGATACGGGCTCCATACGGCGGTGGGATCCGGGCCCCGGAACACCACTCCGAGTCAAAGGAAGCGTTCTTCGTGCACGAACCCGGGCTCAAGGTCGTCTCACCGAGCACGCCCTACGATGCCAAGGGACTGCTAGCGGCGTCGATTCGTGACCCTGACCCAGTTATATTCCTTGAGCCGAAGTTGATCTACCGCGCCTTCCGTGAGGATGTCCCGACGAAACCATACCAAGTGTCGCTGAATGAGGCCGCTATCCGGCGTGAGGGGAGCGACATCTCAGTCTACACTTGGGGCGCAATGACTCGGCCGGCGCTGATCGCTGCGGAGAATCTTAGCCAGTCACACGGCATCGATGTCGAAGTCATCGACCTGCGAACCCTGTCTCCCCTCGACATAGAGACGATCACTGACTCGTTCAAAAAGACCGGGAGAGCTGCGATTGTCCACGAAGCACCGAAGACTGGCGGATTAGGGGCTGAAATCGCAACGACGATTCAGGAAGAAGCACTCGTGCATCAGGAAGCGCCAATTAAACGAATTGCTGGCTTCGATGCCCCCATGCCGCTCCATTCACTGGAGGATTACTACCTGCCACAGGCGGTCCGTATCCAAGACGGCATCCGCGAAACAGTCGATTTCTAACATGGTACGCGAATTCGAACTCCCCGATGTCGGAGAAGGCGTCGCCGAGGGCGAACTGCTTCGCTGGCGTGTTGAGCCGGGTGACGCAGTTTCCGAGGACCAGCCAGTCGCGGAAGTCGAGACCGACAAAGCCGTCGTTGACGTCCCATCCCCTGTTGACGGTGTTGTCGAAGAACTCCGTGCTGCAGAAGGTGAGATGGTCCCAGTCGGTGATGTGATTATCGTTTTCCGGGTCGACGGTGAAGACGGTCCGAAAGCAACTGAAACAGCGCCTGCAGACGACACCACTGCGGGCAGTGGCCAGCAAACCGAAGTTGGAGCCACAGCACAGCCAGCCGAAGAGACGCAGTCAGAACCAGCGATTACACAGCGCGTCCAGGTCCCCGCCCCGCCGTCTGTGCGGCGTCTCGCCCGCGAACTGGGCGTCGATATTTCCAGCGTTGCGGACTCGTCTTCGGGACGTATAACGGAGCCGGATGTCCGCGCGTACGCGAGTCCGGAATCCTCGACTCAGGAGCGTTCAAGCCAACAGACCACTGCTGCCGAGCAACGAACACAGCAGGCAGCCCCGGCGCAGTCTGTCAGTCCGGCACAGACGAGAGAAGTGGTAGACCGGGAGACGACGGTGGCCGTCCCGAAAACGAGACACATCGCAGCGGAGGAAGGAATTGATCTCGATACTGTCCCCACTGATGAACAAAAAGACGGAGAACCGTTTGTCACGCTCGAAGCGGTCCAAGAGTATGCCGAGGCACAGCAGCAGGCACAGCAGACGGATCGAGACGCGGTAGTTGAGAGGGCAGCGGCAGACGAGCCAGCGCGCCCCGAGTCTCGGAAGCCGTACAAGGGGATCAGGCAGACGATTGGAGCGGCGATGACATCGTCGAAATATACGGCCCCACACGTCACTCATCAGGATGAGGTTGATGTTACTGCGCTGGTCGATGCTCGTTCGACCCTCAGACGGGAGGCCGAGGCGCAAGATATCCGACTGACGTATATGCCGTTCGTAATGAAAGCGTGTGCCGCGGCTCTACAAGAGAATCCGCAGGTAAATGTCTCTCTCGACGAAGCAAACGAAGAGATAGTCGAAAAGCAGTATTACAACATCGGTGTCGCAACGGCAACTGATGACGGGCTGCTGGTTCCCGTTGTCGAGAATGTTGATGCGAAAGGCCTGCTGGAGGTCGCATCGGAAACCAACGAAAAAACCCAGAAAGCGAGAGAACGCAGTCTCTCGCCGGAGGAAATGCGCGGCGGGACATTTACTATCTCGAACATCGGCGGGATTGGCGGGGAGTATGGAACGCCAATCATCAACCAGCCGGAGAGCGCTATCCTGGCACTGGGTGAAATTAAAAAGAAGCCACGGGTCGTCGAAGCGGATGGTGAAGAGACGATAGAACCTCGTCACATCATGACACTCTCGCTGTCGTTCGATCATCGAGTGCTTGATGGCGCAGACGCCGCACAATTTACAAACTCCATACAGAAGTACCTGCAAAATCCAAACCTGCTACTACTAGAATAATGGTTGTCGGAGATGTAACTACGTCGACTGACGTACTGGTTATTGGCGCGGGCCCCGGCGGATACGTCGCCGCGATTCGCGCTGCACAGCTTGCCCTTGATGTCACGCTTGTTGAAAAAGGAGAGTATGGGGGCGCCTGTCTCAATCGTGGCTGTATCCCCTCTAAGGCCCTGATACACGGTTCAAAACTGGCATCAGAGGCGGGCCAGGCGGAGGAACTGGGGATTTACGCAGACCCAACAGTTGCGCTCGACGAGATGATTAACTGGAAAGACGGCGTTGTCGACCAGTTAACGAGCGGTATCGAGCAACTGTGTACGGCAGCTGGGGTGAACCTGCTGAAAGGGACTGCCGAATTTGCCGACGAAAACAAGGTCAGAATCATCCATCAGGGCGAGGGCCAGGGGTCTGAATCGCTGAAATTCGAAAACTGTATTATCGCGACGGGGTCCAGACCGATTGAAATTCCAGGGTTCGGTTTTGAGGATGAGCGTATTGTTTCGTCAGATGGCGCGCTGAACTTCGACACAGTGCCCGACGAGCTCGTAATCGTTGGAGCCGGATACATCGGCATGGAGCTAGCGACTGTCTATAGCCGACTTGGAAGCGATGTCTCGGTCATTGAGATGCTAGAGCAGGCGCTTCCCAGCTATGAGGAAGACATTGCCTCGATAGTCAGGAAGCGAGCAGAGCGTCTCGGTGTGGATTTCCATTTCGGGTACACCGCAGACAGCTGGGCAGCGTCGGATGGTAAGGCCGTCCTGACTGCTGTCCCTGCAGACGAGGCGGCGCATGATAGTGATATAGAACTCACCGCTGACAGAATACTCGTTGCTGTTGGCAGACGCCCGGTGACAGACACGCTCAGCATCGACGATGCCGGCGTCGAGACCAATGCTCAGGGATTCATTCCGACAGATAGCACATGCCGGACGAACAAGGAGCACATTTTCGCGGTCGGTGACGTTGCTGGTGAGCCGATGCTCGCACACAAAGGATCGAAAGAAGGGGAGGTTGCAGCGGAGGTCATTGCTGGTGAACCCGCTGCGGTCGATTATCAGGCACTCCCGGCCGCCGTGTTTACCGACCCGGAAATCGGAACTGTCGGGCTGACAGAGAACGAAGCAGCGAACAAGGGTATGACACCTGTCACAGGCGAGTTCCAGTTCCAGGCGTCTGGACGAGCACTAACAGCAAACCGGGCAGAAGGCTTTGTCCGAATTATCGCCACAAAAGAAACCGAACGTGTGATCGGTGCACAGATTGTCGGTCCAGAGGCATCCGAGTTGATTGCAGAAATAGCAGCCATGATAGAGATGGGTGCAAAGCTTGAGGACATCGGCTCAACTGTTCACACACATCCAACATTAAGTGAAGCGATAATGGAAGCTGCACAGAATGCGAGAGAGAAGGCGATACACAGACGAAACTGACCAGGCCATATTGACACCTCAGTCACGGGATACACAACCAAACCGAGCGGATATCTACCCAGTCATCGGCTATCCGATACTGTTTGCCGGTTTGAAGATGCAGCTCCAGAACAAGTCGTTCTCTGACCGGGCTCTCCGCCTTGTGTGGGTCAGACAGACCGTAGTTTGATTCCAGAGTCGGACGTCCGAGACGACCCAGAGTCAGTCGTTTGCGACCGTCTGGGTTGCGCCAGCGTCACTGGCGCTCAGTTTGTTTTCCTCTTCTTCGGGTCTCGGTGCGTCTGTTGGGAGGTTTTCGTACAGAATTCCCTTGCTTGCGTTGTAGCATGTCATACGATGGCATGGCTGACAGACGTATATAAATTCGTCCCTTATTCTGTACCACTGAATATTAACATTCCGGGAATGTTTATATATTGAACGATATCTCAGAACAGTATAATAGCGTATCTGTTTCGATTCGGCGAAGATATAGACACATTCGGACCATTTTCTGCGCTGAACACTTTGTCGTTGCATCGTGTGCCAGTCCTTCTCATCATTTGCAGTTCTACAATGCTGAGTGTAATCCGAATATTTTGGATTATATACACTCTCGCTGTAGATTCATGACCGGGTCTGCTCCTCGCCGAAACAGGTATGTTAGATATCGGGGTACTGCGATGTCATGCATTCCTCTTCACAGAAGAAATGCTCTGTTATCCCCCCGTCTGAGTTACGTATCGTAACCCCGCTATACCTCATCTGTTCGCTGATCACCTGTCCACAGTAATCACAGCGGTAGTCCGGTGACCCACCGACCAAGATTCGAGTTGACTTGTTCTGGATATTCAGTTCAGTAGCGACTGCGTTGCTGCTGGCTTCCATAGCGCAACGAGCAGTTGTTAGTGATTGCTCCGCCTCAGCTTGTCCATTCATTGTTTGCCTTGGTTGGTTGTTGACAGCGATTGCACTCGTTCCATCTACTGTTACCCACGACTCTGGAACCGCTACGGTCGTTTCACCGACGTTTTCCACCTGTGCCGGGTTACGCCCGGACTGTAGTGGTCTACGCAGGCTATCGGGTAGGCAGTGTAAAAAACGGATAACCGGTCGCTATAGCCACTGGTTCCATCGTTTTCCGGGGCGCTTTTGCCGTCTGGGTACCCGGCTTCATACCTTCGTATACTAAACTATCGTATTTAATCATTTGGTTGGTCTGGTCAGTGTTTTCACTGAGATGGGGCCGTTCACTAGCTCGATTGAGTGCTGGGTGTGAACACCACTCACAAAATGGTTAAGTGTACATCCGTTAAAGATAATCTCATGAACCCGGGCGTTGACTGTATGGCTTGGAACGCAAGCCCGCTGTCCCGGCAGTTGATCAGTGCAGACCCTTCCACATCCGGTTTTACGTTTTTTACATTTTTCAAATTTTAAACTGACGTAGACCACCACAGTGCGGGCAAACGCCGGCACACAGGTGGAAAACGTCAGTCCTGGCTGGTCCCCAAAGCGCCAGCCGACGGTTTTCGGGTCGCGACGACCCACCTCACGAAGCGCTGCGACACCAACGACGAAATCATAATCAGCGACATCATGAACGCACAAAACACGCAGAAGTACTGTAGCCAACAATCAGCAGACATCGCAAACGCAGACCAAGCGCGGAGGGCGGTCCCTGAAAGCGTTGAGAGCCAATCTATCCGGGTCGTAGTTAGCTCGATTGCAACGCGACACTGCGACCACTGCGGAACGCCGATCGATGAAAACGTCCGGTATCGAAATGTCACGACCAGAGATAGTGCCGGCAACGTCACGGAATACGCGTTCTGCGGTGTCGATTGTAAGACGGCTCGGTTCCCGCGGCTCGGCTGAGCGCTGGCTGTCGTGGGGGAATGTCCGCGTACCGGACCGCTAGCTGGGCTACTAGCTTCTTTTTGACAATACGGACAGATACCTCATTTGGATTGACAGTCACAGCCATCCTGTTCCAGAAACGCGACAATATCGTAGCTACGGCCACAGTCCTCACACAGCACCTGTACTTCGTTGATGATGTTGAAATCGCCGACCGAGATAGCATCGTTTTTGTCCAGACTCTCGATAGTTTGTCTCGTGACAGCGGTGGTTCGGCCCCGGAGGCGCTGTATTGAGTCGATGGCGCTCTCTTTTCGTTCTGCGGGCGTCTGCTCAGGTCGGGCCGCGCCACGGTCGTTCTTGAGATAGCGATACACCGTCTGGTGGGAGATAAAATCAGCCATCACGGATTCGACATCGATCCCGCTCTGTTCAAGCCGAGAGCGTATGAGCGGGGCGTCCGCATCATCTTCGTGCAGTGACTGATAGACCTGCTGGATGTCGCCACTCAATGTCGGAGCGTCACTCCCATCGATGGCGGACTCAAGCACCGACCGGTTGAAGTAGTCAGCAAGGTCGCGAGTACTTTCTTTCTCTCCGTCAGCACCAACCCACCGATTTTCGAGTTCTGCACCCATCCCGACAAGATCGTATTTTTGAATTACGGCATCGACCTTGCTCGTTCCCCCATCGGACTGTGAGTCGTCTGTGGTCATGATCCGATTTAAGAGCCCCATAGTTACTAAACACTCTCGCATATCGAGAGCCCTGCCGGGGCCTTCACACGCAGAGTTGTATCGGGCCTGTACGCTGGTATGCGTTGACCGATTCACAAACCGAACTACTCATCTGACGCAGATTCGGGCTCGCGAACCCACGTCACCGGGACCGGGGACTTTCGGACGAGTTTGGCGCTGACGCCTCCCATAACGTACCTGCTGAAATCAGTCTGCCCGTGTGTCCCCATAACCGCGAGATCGACTTCATTCTCGTCGATGTAGTCGCAAATCACCTTCGAGGGGTCACCGTGCTCAATGACACTGGTGACCGTGTCAAGCGAGGTGTCGTCGATCTTCTCGGTCGCCCCGGCCATAATTTCGTTCGCTCGCTCAGTCAGCTCCCCCTCTTTCAGAACGGAGCGTGCATCCGGCCCGAGGCCACCAGTCTCGACAACGTGAAGCAGATGGAGTGTTGCGTCCGTCGCCCTCGCGACAGCAATCCCCTCTGTCAGTGCGAGATCTGCGCCACGGCTCCCATCCGTCGGGACGAGGACGTGCTGTGGCGGATACACGAGTGGCCGATCTCTGTCAGGGTTGACCGCAATGACAGGAACTTCCGCTGTGTTGATGACGCGTTCAGTGACGCTCCCGAGCAGGATTCGCTGGATCCCACGCTGTCCGTGTGTCGGCATAACGATGCAATCACTGTCGGACTGTTGGCTGTAGTCGACGATCGTCTTGTGCGGGTCACCCTGAAGCACCGCAGAGACAACGGGAACGCCCTCATCTTTCGCATATTGTGTGGCTTCCGCCACGATGCGCTCTCCTTCTGTTTCGAGCACGTCGATGACCTCTCCACGAATCGTAGTGACGCTGTCTCGGCCAGTGTCGGCGACGTTGAGGATGTGTATCGTCGCCTCATGTTCGG
Organism: Haloarcula marismortui ATCC 43049; assembly: GCF_000011085.1. Lineage (NCBI taxonomy): Archaea > Methanobacteriati > Methanobacteriota > Halobacteria > Halobacteriales > Haloarculaceae > Haloarcula > Haloarcula marismortui. Next base: position 155,539 of record NC_006397.1, on the reverse strand, counting down.
ATGCGATCTGTAGCGCGTATTCAAGGACCGATTCTGCGGCGTTGCTTCCGTCGGTCGGGAACAGGATGGTGTCGTACATACTGGTAGTCGCGTGTTTGCATGTCAGTCAGCTATCTGGGCAACGGCGGACGTAGCGCGGTACTCGAGGACGGGTCCCTGTTTGTTCCTCGTTGAGCGTGGCTTCTGTGTCGTTGCCTGCGTCTCAAACTGTTGGCCTCGGTGTCTTTTCAGATACATGGTACTTCAGAGACGCTGTTCGAAGAACTACACAGGGGTATCTAATAACATCTCGCCTGCTGCAGTCCTCTGTATCCGGATAGTGAACGGACAGCACCGCCGTTAGACGCCTCGATACGTTTAGCGCGGTAACAGTGTAGTGTTGGCACACATTTTTACCATAACCCCTCGCGTGTTGGGATATGGCAGCAGTCCGACGACTGGTCATCGATGTACTGAAACCACACGACCCGCCGCTACTGACGTTCACCAAGCAACTGGCCGAAATTGAAAGCGTCGAGGGCGTAACATCGTCTCTGATCGAACTAGATCAGGAAGTGCAAAACATCAAGCTCACCTTTGAAAGCGACGATCTGGACTTCGAGGCGATCGATGAAACGATCGAAAACCTCGGTGGGTCGGTACACTCTGTAGATCAGGTTGCCTGCGGTGACTCCGTTGTTACGGATCGACGGACGTTACAGGATGGCTGAGACGCCGTGGCGTCCATTCGACAACTCTTCAGGCGGCTTCTCGGGAAGGAAGATGTCCTTGCGATCTCTCGTCGGTACTTTATCTCGAACGGCTTCGACGGGACGCTCACGAGCATTGGTATCATCGTTGGTGCTGTCCTTTCCGGGGTCCCTGATGGGTACACTGTGATCAAAATCGGACTGGGCGCGGCAGTCGGTCTCGGGACCTCTGCGGTCTGGAGCGTCTGGGAAATCGAACGTGCCGAAACCCGGGCCGAAATCAGACGTATCGAACAAGCGATGCTCACGGACCTTGACGATACCCGCGTTCAGCGGAACCAGCGCGGTGTCCGCTTCGTCCACGCCACGATGAGCGGGCTGGGGCCACTTATCGGGGTTCTGATTCCGCTGACCCCGTTCCTCGTAGCGGGGACCGTCGTCACAATGGCAGAGGCGGCACTCATTGCGGTCGGCCTGGGTATCGGTGTGTTAGGTGTGTTCGGTGCCTACATGGGCTCTATTTCGGACCAGCGGTGGTACGTTGCTGCCGTTCGGATGGGACTTGCCGGATTGGTCGTTGCGATCCTCAACCTCTTTCTTCCAGGGTGAGTGGCCGCTCCTCTGTTTCCGGGCTGGAGCACAAATCCCAACTTGCTTTTCACTGGCCGCCATACCCGATAGTAGATGCGTGTTGGCTTGCGGCAGTTCAAACGGCCGTTGTGCTATGTGATGGCGCTCCTGTACGTCGTTGCTGGAATATTGCATTTCATCGTGCCGGAACTATACGTCCAGATCGTGCCACCGGTCTTGCCGGCGGCACTTGCGCTGGTGTATCTATCCGGCGTCGCCGAGGTCGCAGTCGGGCTCGGCCTGCTGGTACCGCGGACGCGATCGCACGCCGCCTGGGCGACGATCGCATTGCTCGTCGCGATCTTTCCCGCGAACGTCTACATGGCTGTCTCCATGGTCACCATTGAGGGGACGGGTGGCGGCGATCCATCTGCGCTGGTCCGCTGGGCACGGCTGCCAGTTCAGGGCGTGTTGATCCTCTGGGCGTACTGGTACACTGACTGAGTGGGGGAACTCCTCCGAGTGACCGGGCTCGGCCCCTCCTTCGACGGACCGGCCCTATTCCGCTTATCACAAGTCTCGAACGTCGAGCACATGGTATCGGGTTCGTTCAGGGACCGACGCCGGCGGCACGCATGTACTCGTCCAGTTTCTCCGCCAGTGCCCGTGCGAACGCTTCGTCGTTGATGGGGGCCTCCATTTCGAACAGTTCGACCGCCGGGTCGATGTGCTTGTGGATGGCGTCGAACAGCGCTGCATCCGCCTCGGGGTCGTAGAAGTCTTTACCCTCGACATCTAGCACCGAGACCCCGCCGAGCGGAAGTGCCACTGCCGCTGGGCCAGTCGCGGCATTCAGCTTTGTTGCGAGGATTTCGCCCAGCTCCGCACATTCCTCGGGCGTGGTTCGCATCAGCGTCACCTGCGGGTTGTGGACGTGGAACTGTCGCCCCTCGAACTCATCGGGGACCGAATCACGCGGGCCGAAGTTTACCATGTCGAGCGCCCCCGTCGAGACAACCTGCGGAACGCCCGTCTGGGCTGCGGCGTCCAGTCGCTCTGGCCCGGCGTTGAGCACACCGCCGACGAGTTCGTCCGCCCACTCCGTCGTCGTTATGTCGAGCACGCCGTCGATGATACCTTCCCGGATCAGCCGCTCCATCGCCTGCCCGCCAGTGCCGGTGGCGTGGAAGACGATGGTCTCGTATCCCCATCCTTCGAGGTGTTCTCTGGCAGCCTGGACGCAGGGCGTGGTGACACCGAACATCGTGATGCCGACGGTCGGACGGTCCTCGACCGTCACGTCTGACTCGGTAGTTCCCATCCCGACTATCGCCAGCGCGGCGTTCGAAATGACCTGCCGTGAGAGCTGATTGAGCCCCTCAATATCTGCGACGGAGTACATCATCGCGATGTCAGTCGAGCCGACGTACGGCTCGGTGTCGCCCGAAGCCATCGTCGAGACCATCAGCTTCGGCACGCCAACTGGGAGGGCCCGCATCGCTCTGGTCGCAATCGACGTATTCCCGGATCCGCCGAGTCCGAGGACGCCCGCCAGTTCCCCAGACTCGAAGAGGTCGGTGACGACGGCAGCAGCCCCCTCGCCCATCGCTGTCATCGCCTCACCTCGATCGCTTTCCTCACGTAATACGTCGAGGGTCGTCCCAGCAGCTTCGGCTACTTCGGTAGCGGTCGTGTCCGGCTCAAACTCGGCGTCGTCAAGCACGCCCACGTCGATGACGTGTACGTCGACGCCCTGAGCCTCAATGACATCGCGGGCGAAGGCGAACTCCTCGCCTTTTGTATCGAGCGTCCCCACGAGAACGATCGCCATCACTTCGCCTCCGAATCGACGTTTTCGGGCGTTGGAAGCTTGCCGGCTGGAACTATCTCACACTCAGGGAGGTTACGAAGCACGTCTTCCGGTCCCGGCGGCGCGTAGACCGCGAACAGGATGAGCGGCTCCCATCCAGTGTTGACCGTTCCGTGTTCGACGCCTTCGGGGATGAACACCATATCGCCGGTGGCGATATCACGAGTTTCGTCGTCGACCTCCTGTTCGCCCTCGCCGCGAACGACGTACAGGATCTCGTCGCTCTCGGGGTGGGTGTGTCGCTCGTGGCCCTTGCCGGGTTCGAGTTTCACGACGCCGGCGCTGAACCGCTCTCCACCAGTGACTTCAGGTGTGCTCAGCCACTTGAGAGCGCCCCAATCGAACAGTTGGCTCTCCACGTCGTCGGAGGCGACGAAGTAGTCACTCATTGGATGTCGATTTCTTTGAATTCGCGAGCCTGGTTCTCGATGGCTTCCTCCGTCGGCAGCCGTTCGATGCTGGAGGCTCCGAAGAAGCCGACGACGCCGTCAGTATGTTCAAGCACGTACGTGGCGTCATCGGGCCACGCGATCGGGCCGCCGTGACAGATGACGAGGACGTCTTCGTTCACGTCCTTCGCGGCATCGTGATGGGCCTGCACCCGCTCGGCCGCCGCTTCCAAATCAAGTGCCGTCTCCGCACCGATGTCGCCGGATGTCGTCAGCCCCATGTGTGAGACAATAACATCAGCGCCTGCCTCGGCCATCTCACGGGCCTGTGTCTCGTTGAACACGTACGGGCAAGTGAGCATATCCTGGCTGGCGGCCTCTCGGATCATATCGACTTCCTTGTCGTAGCCCATCCCGGTCTCTTCGAGATTTTGCCGAAACCCGCTGTCCTCGTCGATGAGGCCGACTGTCGGGAAGTTCTGCACCCCGGAGAACCCTCGCCGCTTTAGATCTGCGAGGAACACGTCCATTTGCCGAAACGGATCAGTGCCGTTGACGCCCGCAAGCACCGGCGTGTCTTCGACAACGGGAATGACCTCGTGGCCCATTTCACAGACGATCTCGTTTGCGTCACCGTATGGGAGTAGTCCAGCGAGTGACCCGCGCCCGCTCATTCGGTAGCGGCCGGAGTTGTAGATGATAAGCAAGTCGACGCCGCCGCGCTCGGCGAACTTCGCGGAGATTCCGGTCCCCGCACCGGCGCCAATTATCGGATTACCCTGCTCGACGGTCTCTCGAAGTCGCAAGAGCGACTCCTCACGTGTGTATTCCATGTGTGAGATTTTACAATAGTCCGGTAGTCTAATTAACATTTCTCCAGAGTATCGGGGCGTTTGATACTGTACAGCACCACATCCGCCTATAGTCAGGGCGGATACCGACTCAGAATAGTCTCACACATCTAATATGCCTGATTTGAAAGGTTACCCCACAGCAGTTCACCTCCCGATTCAGTCGAGAAGTATGACGGGAAGAATCACCACCAGTGCAAGCAACAGCCCAGCTCCGACGATAGCAAACAACATCTCTGAGAGCCCCACAGTCGCCACGTAACTGTACGACAAAACAACGGCAGTGATGGCTGAGAACCCTATAAAAACCAACTGGCGTACCTCAGAAGACCACTGTCTGGAGGGCAGATTCATATCAGTTGAGACAATGGCCACCGGTAAATATCTAATCGGGCTGAGGACCAGACACGTAAACTGACCAGGTCTTTTTTAGGTAGACGTGGCAGACGTAGCATAATGGTCCGCAAAATTCTCTTTGCCGGCCTGATCGGATTCGTGTTTGTCTGCAAGATCGACGTGCTCAAAGCCATCATTCTGGCCGCTAACGACGAATCCCAAACTGTTGTGGACAAGCGGCAGAAGATGAGAACCGGGATGAAATGACACTTCTGTTCAAACCCCGCCACATTGCGGCGATTCGAGACGGCACGAAGACGGCGACCCGCCGTGACTGGGCTGACAACTACCCGCGACCGTCCGAGGGCGACATCCGAATGGCTGTGACAGAGATGTTCACCAGCGACGAAGCGTGTGACTGCTATCTTCGTATCACTAACCTGTATCAAGAACCGCTCGGCGAGATGAGCCACGAGGACGCTCGAAAGGAAGGTGGCTATGACATGGCCGAGTTCCGCAAGGCATGGACGCAGATCAACGGCGACTGGGACCCGGAACTTGTCGTTGACGTCGTTGAGTTCGAATACGTCGGCAGAGAGCGGCCGAGCGAGTCCGCAGCAAGTGGTGCCTGAACCTTTCCGGCAGTAGCAAACCGCCTGCTTTTGGTTTCAGACACTCTCTGGGCCCATATTTGTTCGAGAGAAAGTACGGACAGATTTGAGACTGAGGAACGCAATGTATCAACGTCGACTGCCGGTTGGAGGTGTCGTGGTCTGGAGCGCATCCACACCAGTTCTCATATCTCCTCCTATGACCAATACTTTCGAGAAAAGTACGCTATAACGTTCACCAGAGACAAGGTGTGTGCTTGGTTTGACTCAGAAGCGGTTCACCAGCCAATTAACGGTGGAACGTATTTTTGAGAAGGTACTTATGAAAACAAACACACACATCATCTCAGTGCTCCGAAGGAACCTTCTCATACTATGCGCCGCCACCTGTGGTTGTCTGGCAGGCTGTGCTTCGTCGCCGGGCAGTACAAGCACCCCCTCTACGATGACTGGCGACCCTGAAGACTTTGACGAACAGTATCTTGAAATTCGTAATCGGGCCGAAAATAAAGAGAGTATCTCTCTCATCGTACAGGGGTCGGATTCAGTTATAACGCAGGGAGAATATGAGGTAGCGGCTGACCAAACAATATCTGTCCCACTCCAAATCACTGAGAAGGGCAATTACGAATTGACAGTTTCCCGTTCAAGGGGTATTGAGATTTCGGCACTGTCTAGTTCTGGATCTCCTCAGCTGGCGTTTTTCCGTCAAGAGCTTGGTTCGGCCGTTCGTGGTTGTAGTGGTGTCTGAATCGTCGTAACCACTGTTTCGCGCTTGATTGACTGCCCCTCCAGAAGGAGTGAAAGCGGTCGATGCGCATGGTCACAGTCTGGAACCACTTTTCAATGTGGTTCCGGATTCGGTAGTCGAGCCAACCGCTCAAATCGTGACGTGAGAGGGCAGTCAGATAGGCGCCAGCATCAACGAGAAACACTGAATCGGCGACATCGTGTTTCTGAGTGAGTCGATGCAGGAACGCCGCCGCGGGGTCAGTCCCGCGGCGGCTGAACACGTCAACTTCAAGCAGCAGTTTTGACTCGGTGTCCACAGCGGCGTACAACCACTTCTTTTCGCCGTCAACCTCGATTTGTTTCTCATCGACCGCGACCCGCGACGGCTCCGCCGTCGGCGGGTCGCTCTGGGCTTCAGACAGTGTATGCACCCAATTCCAGACCGCGCCGTGAGAACGATCGACACCCAGCAGGTCTAAGATAGCAACCGTCTCTCTGATCGACAGCCCCGCAGTATGGAGACGCACCCCAAATCGCCGGACGGGTGTTGGGGTGCGCTCATTCTCCCAAACGTCTTGGCTGTCCTCATCTAACGTCTTTCTGAGGAGGTCTGCGAGTTGCATGGACACTTCTCGCTATGGCCTCCTCGTTTCTCAAACTCGCTCAACTAGACAGTGCCGTCCGCAGGAACACCTACCTCTTCTTCCAGTTCCGTGACCATCTCCCGGGAAAGATCGTACTTCGTCTCGTCTGCGTCATCCTGATCCTCGTCGTCAGCTTTCTTGTACTGGCGAAACACGAGCGGATAGGACGTTTTGTCGTCGGTATAGAACGAGTAAACGAGATCCTGCCCCCAGACGGGTTCGCCTTCGGTGTGATCGTAGAACTTGCCAGCACCGGGAAGTTCCTTCCCGGTTCGCTGGAACACCGAATCGTCGATGACGATGTAGCCGTCCTGTGACCACCGCGTTTCACCGTGTTTTTGCAGCTCCTCTAACCGCTCATGGTTGAGCTGGTCTTCGTCCCAGTCATACTCGGTGGGGAACTTGTTGAGTGTTCGGTCACTCCCTGCCGGAAGGACCTCTCGTGCGATCCCAGTCACGGTCCTGCTGCGGGCTGCAGCAAGACCTGTCACGTACGTCTTGGCGTGACGTGTCTGGTGATACGACAACGAATCGAACTCGTCCAGTGGGTCAGTACACGAGAGGAAGTCCGTTATTGGCAGCATCGGCCGTTAGACGGCATACATCGTGCGCCGAATTAAACGTGCAGAGCCGAGCAGATAGTAGAACCAGTGGAATCACCGGGCAGCTCGAAGAGAGAATCTAGTCGTCAGGTACAACGGATATCGCGGCCGGTATCGTGTTGTGTCAAAAGCGACAATGGGGTGGACGAATCGCAAACTGCGGGCTGTCGGATGTGCACTTACCTGGAAGTGTGTTTCACCGCTACTGCGCGGTTAGGTAGAATATAAATAGCTATTACACTTACTTAATTGGTATGTTAGACGCGAGTTCGACTGATTCTGGGGTGGGCTGCTCGTATGAATGGTAGCGCACGCGGAGGCCTGTGCCCGGATCCTGACGACGACGAAGGGTTGATTGTGAGTGACTCTGATGGCATGATTGTCGACGTAACCGAACCCCTTCCCCGGGTGACCGGCTACTCGAAATCGGAGTTACTTGGGATGGAGACGGCTGCCCTGTTCTGGCTTCGAGACGGTGACAACCACAGCGGACATACCCGGGCTCCGGTATCTGAGACGGAGGGCCGCTCTCACGGACTTCTCGAGTGCGCAGATGGATCACGAATCACCGTCGAACAACGGAGCTACACGGTTCGCCCGGAGGCAGAAACACACGTCTGCACGACGGTGCTGTTTCCGGGTGACGGCGAGGCGGCGGCGTCAGCGACGAGCCGTGACGAGCCGCCGATGTCTACAGTGGACGCCCTCAGCCGACTACAACGAACGGCCATGGACGACGACAGCGTCGAAGACACTGTGGAGCGACTGCTCGCGCTGGGCTGTGAGTACCTCGGAGCGAGCGCCGGTGCGGTCGCACGTGTCGACGACGACACGTACGTTGTCGAGCACACCACCGGCGAGACTGACGTGTACGAGCAGGGACGGGCCGTGCCATTTGAAGAAACTATTATTGACGAGCACGTCACCGGGGGTGCATCTGAGCGGCGCGCGTTCACCGTCGCCAAGGGCCAGCGTGAGTCCCCCGATTCGGACGTGCGTGGAGCGACTATGTGTGTGCCCGTCATCGTCGGAGATGACAACTATGGCGTCGTCGAGTTCACCGGACCGGCCACACGCGAGCGGCCGTTCGGCCAGCGGGAACGGGAGTTCGTCGAACTCCTCGCGCAGTGGCTCGGAAACGAACTCGGGCGTCGTCGCCGAGTCGAGGACTTGGAGCGGTACGAAAGCATTGTCGAGGCTGTCGACGACCCCATGTACGCGCTCGACACCGACGGGTGCTTCACCTTCGTCAACGACGCCGCGAAACGCGAGTTCGGCTACGGCGAGGAGATCATCGGCGAACACGTTTCCATCGGGATGGAAGCAGCGGACATCGAACGGATTCAGGGACAGATCAAGAAACTGCTTGGCACGGATGAGCGGTCGGCCACTGCCGAGTTCGAACTGCAGGTAGAAGACGGAGAGCGTCGTATCGTGGAGAACCGCCTCGCCCTGATCGGGGACGACGAGTTCCGCGGGACTGCAGGGGTCCTCCGGGATGTCACTGCTCGACAGGAGCGCAAGCGCGAACTCGAACAGTACGAGACGGTCGCGCAAACTGCTTCGGATGTAATCATCACAATCGACACGGACAGCGTCGTCCAGAACGTGAACCCCGCCGTGTCGGCCGTCTTCGGGTACGAACCCGAAGAACTGATTGGTCAGCCGATGACAGCCCTGATTCCCGAGCGGTTACGGGCCGGCCACGCCGCCGGCATCAGTCGCTATCTCAGTACCGGCGAGCGGGCGCTGGACTGGGAGTACATCGAAATTCCTGGCTGCCGCGCCGACGGGACGGAAGTCCCCCTCGGTGTCTCCTTCAGCGAATACGAGTTCCAGGGCGAGCAGTACTTCACCGGTATCATCAGGGACATCAGCGAGCGAAAGGAGAGCGAGCGCGAACTCGAATCATTCCAGCGGGCGATCGAGGAGGCGGCCGACGGCGTGGCGATTCTGGCGGACGGCGAGTACGAGTACGTCGACCAGACCCACGTCGACATGTACGGCTTCGACGAAAAAGACCAGTTGCTCGGCGAGTCGTGGCGGAAACTGTACGACGACGAGGAGACGGCCCGCCTCGAAGCGGAGGCCTTCCCGGCGCTCGAAGCCGACGGCCACTGGCAGGGAATGGTAACTGGAACACGGCCGGACGAGTCGACGTTCCCGGCCGAACTATCTCTGACCATCATCGACGATGGCAGGCTCGTCTGTACGGTCCGTGACGAGACTGAGCGCAAGGCTCGGGAACGCGAACTCGCATTGAAAAACCGAGCGATGGACGAGGCTACCGTCGGCATCCAGATCACCGACCCGACACAGGCAGACAACCCGCTGGTCTACGTCAACGACGGCTTTGAGCGGATGACCGGCTACACTGCTGAGGACGCCCTCGGTCGGAATCCACGATTCCTCCAGGGTGCGGACACCGACCCCGAGCAGGTGGCACGACTCCGGGAGGCAATCGATGCAGACGAGCCGGTCTCGGTCGAACTGAAGAACTACCGCAAGGACGGGACGCCATACTGGGCACGGCTCTCTATTACGCCGGTGACTGGCGAGAACGGAACGGTGACGAACTACGTCGGCATTCAACAGGATGTCACCGAGCGGAGAGAGCGAAAACGGCAGGCAGATGCGCGGGTCGACTTCCTCGAACGCATGTACGAGGTGACGACTGATCCGGAGACAGGATTCGAAGAGAAGATTTCCGGTCTGTTGGAAGCAGGGTGTGAGCATCTGGACCTTTCGTACGGGTACTTGAGCCGCATCGACATGGACGACGACCCAACCCCCGGAATCCATGTTATCAGCACAGTCGGCTCTCACGAACGCATCCAGCCGGGCGAATCGGGGCTGCTCTCGGAGTCGTACTGTCATCGGACAATCGACCATGAGGGTGCGCTGGCACTCACAGACGCTGCCGAGAGCGAGTTGATAAGCGACGTAGCGTACGAGACCTTCGGACTCGATACGTATATCGGGGGGAACGTCGTTGCCGGCGACGAACTGTACGGGACATTGTGTTTCGCCTCGAACGAGTCACGAGACGCTTTGTTCGGGCAGTTCGAGCGCTCGCTCGTCAGTCTGCTCGGCCGATGGGTGGGCTACGAAATCGAGCAGCGTGACGCTCGCGAGAAACTGCGTCAACAGCAGGAGCGACTCGAACTGACGCTGTCGGGAACGAACACCGGAATCACGGAGTGGAACTTGGAGACGGACGCGTTGAACTCGGACGATACCTTCATCGACCTTGTCGGCCAAGACGTAGACACTGCCGAGGAGTATTTCGAGTGCGTCATCCACCCTGACGACAGAGAGCACGTCCGGGAGACGCTGGAAGCGAACCTTGCTGCGAGAGCGCCGACCAAAATCGAGTACCGCGTACAAACCGACGACGACGACACGCGATGGCTGCAGAGCCGGGCGGTCCCGACCTACGACGACGACGGGAGTCAGGAGAGCGTGCTCGCTATCGTAACGGACATTTCGACGCGAAAAGCCAAAGAATGCGAGCGGCAACGCAACGAGCGACGGTTCAAGTCGTTGTTCGCGGACCCGGGGATGCTCGTCGGGTTGCTCGACACCGACGGCACGCTCTTGGAGATAAACGAGACGGCACTGAAGTACGTCGAGCAGACGGCAGCGGAACTGGCGGGCCAACCGTTCCCGGAGACCCCGTGGTGGAGCCACTCCGAAGCGCTGCAGCAAGACCTCCGCGAGTGGATTCGGCGCGCCGCCGACGGGGAGTACGTCGAGTACAGTGCGATTCACCCCGGACCCGATGGGGACCGAAGCCACATCGAGGGAGTAATCCGTCCAGTGACCGATACCGACGGGACAGTCACGTCACTGCTCATCTCCGGACGGGACGTGACAGAGCGCGAGCGACAGCGGAGCGAACTCCGGGACCGACAGCGAAAGCTCGACCTCGTCTTATCGAACACCGACACGACGTTTGCCGAATTTGATTTCGCCGCCGGGTCAGTCCAGTGGGACGAGGCGATGGGCAGCAGCGAGTTCGGCTCGCCGGAGACGCTCGACGAGTTTTTCGAAACGATTCACCCTGATGACCGCGAGCGCATCCGTTCCGAAATCGAGACCGCAGGAGACAGCGGCGAACCGAACAGCGTCGAATTCCGCTTCGTCGAACCGGACGGCACGGTCGTATGGGTCGTTGGACAGGCTGTACCGGTCACGGACGACGAAGGTAACCTGACAGAGAGAGTCGTGGGAATCGCGACGGACATCACCGACCTCAAGCAGCGTGAGCAAGCACTCGAAGACAGCCGGCAACGGTACCAGACGCTCCTGCAGGCCGCCCCGGACCCGATATTCGTCGCGGACGCCGAGACCGGCGAGATAGTCGAAGCGAATGCGGCCGCCGAGGAGCTACGGGGACAGCCACGGGACGACATCATCGGACGACACCAGACCGAGCTCCATCCCGAAGAGGCCGGGGGCCTGTACGAGGACGTCTTCGAGCAAGCCTTCGACGATGCGTCGACAATCACGGAACTCCCAGACGGGACCCAACCGGAGTTAGCTACTCCCGACGGCGAGACCGTTCCCATCGAAATCAGCGCCGCCGCCGTCTCACTTCCCGACGGCCCCGTTCTGTTCGGTGTGTTCCGCGACGTGTCCGACCGGGAAGAGCGAAAACGCGAACTCGAACTGAAAGAGCGAGCGATGGACGAGGCGAACGTCGGAATCACCATCAGCGACCCCGACCGGGAGGGCAACCCGTTGGTGTATGTAAACGACGGGTTCGTCGACCAGACCGGCTACTCCCGCGAAGAAGCACTCGGACGGAACTGTCGGTTCCTGCAACGCGACGACAGGGATCAGTCGGCACTCGATGAGCTTCGGAAGGCGATTGCCAGCGAGGAGCCATCCATCGTCGAGCTACGGAACTATCGGAAGGACGGCGAGCAGTTCTGGAACCGCCTCTCTGTGACCCCCATCTACGACGATGTCGGCACGCTGGCGAACTACATCGGCATCCAGCAGGATGTGTCCGACGAGAAGACCAGAGAGCAACGGATACGAGCGCTCCACGGAACGACGAGGGAACTCCTCGAAGCCGACGACAAGGACGAGGCAGTGGCGAAGGCGCTCGACACTCTGTCGGAGGAGCTCGACTTCCAACTCGCTGGCGTCTACCTGCGCGAAGGGGACGAACTCGTCCACGCAGGGACAGTCGGTGCGACTCCGGACGCAACGCCTAATCGAATCGAACGCGGACGAACGCCTCTGTGGGACGCTATAGAGAGCGGCGAATCAATGATGATTGAGGACTACGGGTCACTTTGGGGCGATATCGAGCGCGGGGATGTGTCCAAGGGCCTGTACATCCCGGTCGGTGAGCAGGGTGTCTTCGTCGTTGGAGCCGCCGATAGTACCCGCCTCGACGAGAGCGAACAGCGACTCGTCGAGGTCTTGGCCGGGAACTTCGCGTCGGTACTCGACACGCTCGTCCGCCAGGACGAACTGTTCGAGGAACGTGAACGGTTCCAGTTGCTGACCGAGAGCATCGAGGAGTACGCGTTCCTCGTCGTCGACGACGACGGGACGATACAGACCTGGAACAGCGGCGCGGAGACGCTGTTCGGGTACGACGCCGACACTGCTGTCGGCATGTCGATGGGGCAGCTCCATCGCGAATCGGACCGCGAGTCGGGGGTTCCCGATCGTCTGCTCCAACAAGCCCGAATCGGCAGCGAGAGCAGCCACGAAGGCTGGCGGGTCCGCGCTGACGGGTCGGAGTTCTACGCCGATGTCCGGTACGCGAAACTCGAGACTGACGACGGCGAGTCCCGCGGCTACGCGAAAATCGTCCGCGATATGACCGACGAGCGGCGTCAGCGACGCCGGACCGAGCGGTTCGTCGAGGAGTCAGAGGACGTGGTGACAGTCGTCGACCCGGACGGCACCGTCACCTACGCCAGCGGGTCCGCAAAGGGGGTGTTCGGTTACGAGCCCGATTCGCTCGCCGGAGAGAATATCTTCGACTATCTCCACCCGGACGGGCGTGAGCACGCGACGGAGACGTTCTTTAGCTGTGTCGAAAATTCTGAGAGCACCACAGCGGAGTGTCGGCTCCGGGCACCAGATGGCGGCTGGTTCAATGTCGAAGGGCGATGCCGGAACATGCTCGACGACGACGCCATCGATGGCATTCTCGTCTATCTCCGCAACGTGACAGAACAGAGAGAACGCGCCCGGCGATTCGAGGGCATCTTCAATCAGACCTACCAGTTTACCGGACTGTTGAACCCGGACGGGACAGTCATCGAGGCCAACGACGCCGCACTGGACTTCGGCGGGCTGGACCGAGACGAGATAGTCGGGAAACACTTCGCCGACATTCCGTGGTGGAGTCACTCCGACACCGAACGAGACAATGTCCGAGACGCCCTAGAGCGGGCCGCAAGCGGTGAGTTCGTCCGGTACGAAACAGAGGTGCGCGGCGTCGACGGACTCGGGACAATCGATTTCTCGGTGAAACCCGTCACCGACCAGGATGAGAACGTCACGCTGCTGGTCGTCGAAGGACGCGATATCACGGCCCGCCAGCAGCGACGCCAGCACCTGCAGGTCATGCAGCGCGTGTTCCGGCACAACATCCGAAACGACCTGACGGTACTCCGTGGCCGGACAGAGGCACTCGCCGACGAGTCGGACCCAGACAAGCGCGCTCAGATGGTGGCGACAGTCGAGAAAACCCTCGACAAGTGGGAACGGATGACGACCCGGATGAAACAGGTCCGTGAGGTCCTCGACTCCCGGCAGCATCACGAAACTGCCACCGAGGTGCCGGTACTCGTCGAACGCGCAATCACCGAAACGACTGCCATGTACCCCGACGCGGCAATCGAGACGGCCCTCGACGGCGTCGACTCGGTCACTGCTCCAGCGGTTCTCAGCGAGGCCGTCACTGAACTTCTCAAAAACGCCGTCGAAGTGAGCGCTCCCGAAAGCGTGGAACTTGGCTGCACTCGACCGAACGAGGACTGGCTCGAGCTAACCATTACCGACTGCGGGCCGGGAATGCCGGAGACGGAAATCGACGTCATCGAGACCGGCGAAGAGACGCCGTTGACTCACGGCCAAGGGCTCGGTCTCTGGATGGTCAGAATGGTTATCAAACAGGTCGGTGGCGAGGTATCGGCCGACGTCACGGACAACGGGACGACCGTTCGGCTCCGGATTCCGCTCTGAGCGCACGCGAAGCGACAACCTTCGCTCGAAAGCCGACTCTCATACGGTCTATTGTAGATTACGTCGGACCCTGGGGTCGGCGGCTGCCACAATAATCCGTATCAGGCCCGCTGGAACGTCACGCTGAACACGCTGCCCTCGAGTTCCGGTTCGTCGAGCCACACCCCGCGGTCCTCGACGGTGACCTCGCCCTCGTATATGTTTACGAGCGTGTTCACGAGGTAGAGCCCGATACCGGACCCGTGGCTCTTTGCCCCCATCTCGCCGCGACCGAATATCTCCGCCTTCTGACTGTCGGGCACGCCCGGACCGTTGTCGGCGACGTGAACGGTGACAGTCTCGGTCGCTGCCTCAACGTCGACCGCATGGCGGCCTACCGTGACCAGACACTCGTCTTCCTGCTCGCCTACTCCGGTGCTCGCAGCGCGGAACTCGTCGCTGTTTCTGATGATGAGGAACGAAACGGCCTGCGGTGGCGACACGTCAACCTCGAAGCCGGTACAATGCAGGTGTTCGTCAAGAACCGTACCCGCGAGTCTGCGCCGATCCTCGACGATGCACTTCGCCCGCTTCGGCGCTGGAAGCAACTTCGAGAGCCTGACGAGAACGAGGCCGTCTTCCCCAGACTCGACAACGCGGCAAAGGCACTGGATCCGTCGCCGTCGATCACCACGCAGTCGGCCCGGAACATCTTGGCAGACCTGTGTGAGTGGTCTGAGTACGAGTTCGAAGACCCGCTGAAACCCCACGGTGCTCGCCGCGGCCTTGGCGAGAAATCTATCGCGAGAACCCGCAGCTGGCACAGGACGTGCTCCGGCACAAATCCATCGAGACAACCCACGAAGGCTACGCTCAGGAGGCTGCGAAACGGACTTGTGACGAGGCGAACGACATCATCTCTGGTAAGGAGACTAACTGACGCGGACTATGCTGGTATACATCAGTTCAAAAAGTAGTTTATTTCATGACTTTTGGAAGGAACCATCCACTCAGTAAGTGTGCAAATGTATCGAAGATATATTGTTCACTGGTATTACTACTCTCTACAACGGCTATGCAACGCCTCTATATCTATAACGCCGCACTCGCGATAGTCGGAGCCTCACTGGGAGGCCCAGCAGTGCGCTCAATTATTGCTGGAGACTGGGGTATCTCAATATTGCTTATGACTATTGGTGGGTGCGGACTGGTTCTTGGCGCTGTGTATCAGTCGCTTCAAACCGACCCTGATGATTTTAATCTTTCTACCAGTATGCTGGTTCTAAATATCGGTGCTGCCTGTCTGGCTCTTTTCGGAACGCTTCTCTTTGCAGCTTCCAGTTAGTAACCTCACTGGACACAGAAGCGCATGAAGTGGTGTTTGATGCCCGACACCGATCTGATGAAGCACACCACCGTCTCTTTCGGTTTCAACATAGAGGTCACCGACTCCTCCTGCAGGTACGTTCGTCTTCTCTATTTGGACACCACACTCCGGACAATGACGTCCAGTTATTGGTTCTCCGTTCGCTTGTGTTTCCGATGGCTAAAGAACTCAGATCACAGTTTTCTGCCAAAAATACCAATTCCAACACACGTATTTGCTGGCTACTCAATTGCATCTCGCTCGGCCATACCGACTCCGAACCCCGCTTTGGATTCCGCTCTGGGATCGGTAAATGGAAACATCGTTGATTCAGCGATACAGACACACACCTGAATGTCTCCAACGACCCTCCAACGCTCTATGGACCGAGAGTGGTCCACACTGATGTTTGTCATCGTGTCGAATACGCTCCCGGCCGCGGGGGTCGTCTTTTTTCGATGGCGTGCGTCTGAGATATTGGTTCTATACTGGATTGAGGTCGTCGTGATGGTCGCGGCTTACAGCGTGGCGGCACTATTCGCGAAACAACCAATCGTACTGGAGGACCGGGACTTCTACATTGTTGGATACGGGAAACGCGAAGAGCTTAACGAGGACCGTTGGAGTGGCGACCCCGAACCGGTTAACAGGATCAAGAGTTTCCTTCCGGACGTAGTCAGGTCACGCCTGCCACCGATATATCGACGGAATTTCCGCGTCGTCGGACGGTCGCTGACCATCATGCTGTTTCTCGCCGTGCTATGGGCGTATCTGGGCGACATTGTCTCGAACCCAGTGGCTGCCCTTGGTTCACCGGCAGTCATCCTCGGATCACTGGCAGTTTGTACGTCGCAATTGGTTGAGCTCCGACGGGAATACTTCGTCCCGAATACGTACGAAGACTGGTCAGCGTATATGACGGTAGAGGCCGCACAGCGAGTCGTTGCTTTTTATATTATGCTCGGCGTGGCTGTGGTTCCTATGACTATTATCAGCCTGCTGGTATTCGGACTGCTGCTGGATCTGGTTTCGGGTGGGTTTGTCACTTCTGCCTCAATCAGTGGATCGGCCGGAATCGATCTATCAGTCCTCGCTCCCGTCGTCATTTTTTCAACGGGGAAGGCCGTAGTTGACTGGTCACGCCGGACCGTCGGAATAAGAACGGATACAGACGGCCTTGTAGGCTGGTTTACCCCGGAGAACCTACACCTGCGTGAGTGGGAACAGGAACGTCGATGAACCCTTTGCTGGATTTCGACTTGTCGTGGGAAATATGAGGAGAGGGTATGGAGCGTGTGCTGAGCTTTTTCCATTATCCCACGCCCGACGGAAATGAAAAAGTGACCTGAAACGTTTGGTACTGGTATCCCGCCAGTATGAATCTCTCCGTTCAAGACGATACCCTCCGAATATTCGTCGGCGCAGCAGGCGTGTTTACAGCCCTCGTGGTATTCACCGAGAACACAATCAGATCGTTAGCACCTGTTTTGATCCTCTCAGCAGGAATGCTAGCGTACAGCGTTGTGGACGAGACGTACGGTCTCTCGAACGGGATGAACGGGCTGGTATACGGTATAGGGCTGGTTGCTGCAGGGGTGTTCTTGACCCTCAATTACACGACTTGGATTAGAGGTGTGGTGACACTCGTCGGTCTCTGGTTTGTGCTTGACGGCGCGACCACGATTCGATATGGCTCCGCCCGGACACCACACGAGTTCGTTTCGGGACCGGAATCCGAGGCGATGCTCCGGATGCAGATTCTGAACACAGTGCACCGGACCCTTCGTGAAAGCAACCAGCCGCACACCCCTGCGGAACTTGCCGAAGTTTGCGACCTGACTGAGTCACGGGTCAGATCAGCCCTCGAGTACTTAGAACAGCGAGATCAGGTTACCAAGACAGAGGAAGAATACCGAGCAGTACCGCAGAATTGGGGTCGGCTGACACCTGTTGTAAGGTTCGTCGCTTGGTTACCACGCCGAATACTTCGTCCGTTTTTTCAGGTCAGCAATAATCGATAGGTAAGATCCAACACGTAGGCTGCACTTGGCGGAACGATGTCGACTGCTCTCTGCGAGAAGGTCCCGTAGAATCCCCTCCCTCATCAGGCAGAATCGGTTTGTATAGCGACTGTACCGACCGGGCGGCGACTTGTGTAAGAAGGCATTACTGTTGGTGTCGGTTTATTTCAGAGTTGGATGGGTGACTATACTGTTCGGTAGATTCGCTTACTGATCTTGAACTGCGCACTATTTTCTGTCTGGTATTGGTACGGCGGGATGATGGAGCCGCTTGAGATCGGATTACGGATTCTCGGTGGTATTATTCTCATCGGGGTGAACGCGTATTTCGTCGCGATCGAGTTCGCGCTGACCCGTGTCAGACAGTATTCCAAATCGGAATTCGATACGCCTGGGCTTGAGCTCGCCTGGGAAATGACCACTGATCTGGAGTTTTACTTAACCACTTGCCAGGTCTGGATCTCCGCAACGAGTATCGCACTAGGGATTATCGCCGAACCTGGACTAGCGGCTCTGATTGAACCGGTGTTTGAGAACACCACGTTCGCATCGGTCGGGGCTGGCTCGTTACTCGGCTTTCTTATTATCAACTTAGTCCACCTGACACACGGAGAACAGACGCCTACCTACCTTGGTGTCGAACGCTCCAAACAGGTCGCCCGGTATGGATCACGGCCGCTGTACTGGTTTGCCAAGATACTCGCTCCAGCTATCTGGGTCGGTGATTCGGTTGCAAAGGGAACACTGGGCCTGTTCGGCATCGAGATGACTCAGGCATGGACAGAAACCGAGAAAGAAGTCATCGAAACTCGTGCCGACCTTCGGAACCGACTTGGATCGGTACTCGAAGAGGGTGAATTGCCTGCGGAGCGCCGTGAAGAGATCATGAACGCGTTGACGATTGGTGAACAGTCGGTGAGAGAGGTCATGGTCCCCACCGAAGAAATCATAGCTATCTCAACTGAGGATTCAGCTGAAGCGAACTTCGAAAAGCTTGAGCAGCACCCTCATACACGGTATCCACTAATTGGTGAGGATTTAACTGAATTCCATGGGATCGTCTACAGTCCAGTTCTGTTCAGTCATCGTGAGGAACTCGCCAGTGGCAACGGTGCGTTCACTGAACTGGCGGCACCGACGATGACGCTTTCGCCCGATACCGATGTGAGCGACGCGATCGATCAGTTCCAGACAGAGCGACAAGAGATGGCTCTCATCATCGAAGACGGCGAGGTTATTGGACTAGTGACCGTCACTGACCTGCTGGAAACGATTATCGGCGATATCGAAGATCCGCTCGACCAAGACAGCGCTGACGTACTCGAGTAAAAAATGCTTGACCGTTAAGACATACGTCAGTAGACTCGCCATCGCTAATTGTCGTCGGATCCACTCTTGTGAGACTTGCGTATCTCTCGCGGAGTCGACTATAGATTGAACAGATTGGACTAGTAGATATTCCGCCTGTACTGACCGTTTGTGGAGAGCCATAGGTAGTGTGAGGAGGGTTGTAGGCACCCTCTACACTGCTATTATGTGTCCAAACACAGCCCATCGGCCTAATTTAAGAGTGATCCTGTAATTGGTTACAAGCTTGGGGTCACCGCGTCCATATTATGCGAGCCCACCAGACTGACGATGCTGATAATCGCCAAAGCCCAGCAGTGGGAAGAAGAGGATACCAAGGAAGGTGAGCCCAAGTCCAAACCCGATACCTCTCCCAAACGCTCGAGCTACTCCAGCATGAATCTTATACAGCGCGTATAGATTTATGACCGGAATAAATACGAGGAGCAACCACCACCATGCATTCTCCCCGATCCGAAGCATGATATAGAGGTTGTATATCGGAATGATTGCCTTCCACCCTGCGTGACCAGCTTTCTTGAATACCATCCACATCCCGGCAATCTGGATTGCAGCGAGCAATAGCTGGAATAAGAGGAGCACGATACCACCGGCATCACTGCTCTGGAGAGGGGTAGCTAGCACCCCAATGGGGACCATATCCATAGTGGTTTACTGACCTAACAAAAAAGTGGTGAATTCCGTGACGGTACTGGTCAATTGTACGTCCGTCAGTCTACAGGCGGCGCAGGCTGGGTGTCCCGAGACTAACCCCCGAGGTAGTTCATCTAGCCGGTCTCGGGTCATGCCAACTCCGAAAATATCCGGTTCATGGCTATGAACCTCGGTCGGCTTATTTTTTCCAGGGCAGCATCCAAAACCGTCGACGTACGGTGGTTTCCCAGTTTTTGAAAAAAGACTAATCCGGTTTTACGGCCGTCAAATTGCAGTTCACGGGCACAAAATCCCCGTCCGATTTTAATTGCCCCCGTCAACTATCCAGCGATACCGTGTCCGCGATTCCAACCTGGATCGACGAACGGATTGATCGGAACCTCGACAACACGCTCACGCAGGAACACGTTGTCGAGACGATGCTTGAGTCCGATCGACCGTTCTTTTCGATCCGTCAACTGCATGCGCGCATCAAGCCTGACGTCAGTCGGGCCACGGTTCGAAACCGGCTTCAGGAGCTTCAGGAGATCGATGTCGTCGCAACCGAAACGTACCCTGACTCGATCAGCCTGTACTACATCAACCACCCAGAGTCGGACTGGCCAGTGTCGCCCGAGGGCAAAGATGCGCTGAATGCAAACACCCCGCTGGATCGGCTCTCCACTCGCGGATTCCTTACCCTCTCGGACACGGCTGGAATCCGCACACTCGTGCTCGCTGGGTTCCAGTTGAGCCTCGTCCTGCTCGCACTTGGTGGCGTCCTCACAGTCATTGGTGCTGATGTAAGCGGTACCCAAAGCGACATCCTACTCTGGGATACCGCATTCGACCTGGTAGTCGTGAGCATACTGTTACTCGTCACCGAGCGGACAGTCCGGTGGGTTCGTGACAGATATGGCCCACTGAACCTCCTGCCATCGACGTAAGCAAAACGAATCAGAGATCACTAATACGACTTCAAAGCCCTCTCAACCCATGACCTCCACACCACCTACGCCCGGACCCAAACTGCTCGAGGAACGCTCACTCGGTGGCATCCTCATCCACTTCCTTGCGATTCCAACTGGCGTCGTCGGAGCTGGACTCCTGTATCTCCTCGCCACTGACGAGTTCACAAAACGAAACGCCCGTAACGCGCTTGACTGGCACCTTACTGTGTTACTGATAACCGCCGTCACGTTCGGCTCTGTGTTCACCTATGCCGAACTGACTGGACAGGGTGTCACCGATGTCTCTATCTTTCCATCGTCTGTGTCGACGGTCGCTGGCATCGTTACTTCGGCACTTCTCATGCTTTGGTTTGCTGTCACGGCTTGGACATTCGCTGTCGGGCTCATCGCAATGGTGAAAGCCATATTTGGGACGGCATGGCGGTATCCATTCTCATTAGCTCTCGTCGAGCGGTTTGGATCCCATATTAATCTCTCGGATAGGTGGCCGCTTGTTATACTCGGATACATTGTCTTGTCACCATTGCTCATCTGGGCTGTTTTCTTTGTTCCAGCAAACGATGCTATAGTCATCCTTTCTGCCTTCGGGTTGCTCGGCCTAATACTGGGTTTGACCCCGTTGACAGGGATCGCGATGTATCGTCATGGCAAGGAACATTGGCTGCAAGATGCCGACCAGCAGTCACACGTTTTTGCACATGTTGGCCTCCCAATTCTCGTCGCTGCTATCGGCTATGTGGTTTCGTGGAGCTTCACTCAGTCGGTATCGCCTCAAGGCGATGCAATGTATGTCTTTCTTGCTGCATTCTGGATATCGTCGATCGTGTACTTGATTCGGTGGTGGACGACATCGTCGGAATGATTCACTATAGCAATACTGAAAATCTACTACCTTCTGCCGTCTAAGTAAGGTCCAGCCTGTCTCATTTCGAGTTGATAAATTTCCGCTTGAACTGCGTAGTAGTATTCAGATGTCGTGTTGAATACACAGCATAAGTTGTTCAGGTAACACTCTTGAGTTCAGCGGAGCATCGAGTAATTGAGAACCATCAATTTCGCCGGGAGTAGCCGTACAGGAAGCGCGGATTGTCTTCTGCCGAGTACGTTGAGTCTGCTGTCTATGACTACTCAGGCGCAACGACGTCTTCACACATTGGACACTCGGCCCAGATGCCCTCCGTACCGTCGTCTTTCTCGTATTCAACCAGCAGCCACGGAGTTGTGATACGCTCGTCGCAGTTTGGACAGCGACCGAGACTTTGCGTGTCATCAGGCATGGAAAGGGGATGGAAGGAGCGTGTGACAGTGTTCCTTCCACGCAAAAATTGCCTGTCTTCGGAAATAAGTGTTAGCTAGGGTCTCGACCTCCCGACACAACGCTGGGGCACGGGCTCGCCGTACTGTCCCGGTTGCGAACAGCGCTGGCACTGTATCGGCGATTGGTCCGAGGCAACCGAGGACGGGGAGCTGTCAGAACCGACGACCTGCCCCGAGCGCTCTGAAGTAGCTGAGTAGCTCGTGAAAGTCGTCTTCGCCCATCGGCGGGTATGTGGTCGACATCGAGACGAACACTGACACACCGGCCTGCTGGAGTTCGTCTACCGCCTGCCAGCGAGTCATCGGTGGCGGGGCGTTCAGTTCCACGGCTCTGACGAGCGTCGCATCGAAAGACGGAATCGACGATCCGATGGTAACCGAACGAGATCATCGACGGTGGGGAAGTTGCCAGTACCTCTTCACATGGAGGCTATAGACGCCATCCAATTGAGCCGGTCAGCGAGGTGAGAATGTCTCGTGTGTCTTGGAATCGCTTCTACAACCGGCGGTAGATGATGATCCCACCGAGAACAGCGACGATCATGCTCCCGCCGATAAGCAGATTCGTGGGTGAGCCGCCAGACGGCTCGACAGTGTCTGTGGCCGCGGTCTGAGACGGTGTGATTGCTGGCCCACCACTGCTGGTCTGGGTCGAGGTTGATTCCTCGGTGTCCGTTTTGGTCGAGCGTTCAGTCACTTCGGTCGTCGTTGTTGTTGGGGTGTCGCTGGGCGTCGGTTCCGTTACTGTCGGTGTGTCCGTCGCTGTTACTGTGTCACCAGAGTCACTGCCGCTGGAGTCGCTACCGTCATCGTCATCACCATCATCACTGTTACTACCGCCGGAACTCGACGAGTCTTCCTCGGTAGGAGTTTCTGTTGGTGTTTCTGTTGCAGTCGGTGTCGGTGTTGGCGTCTCCGTTGCGTTTTCTCCGGACTTGACTGTCAGTGTTCCATCGCGGACGCTGGTGACATTGTATGCGGTCCCGGATTCGTCACCGACGGCTGCAACGGTCAGATCCACATCGCTTGTCCCGGCAGCCTTGCCGGTGAGCGTGACTGAGACAACAGATGTCGAGCCACTGTCGGCGGTATCCATTCCAGTCGCCGCAATGCGGACGCCGTTCGCCTCCTCAGAGGACTGGACTGTTTCTGGATTTCCAGCAACAGACGTGTTCGAGACTGTTGCAACCGAATCGTTGGTGCTTGCGATATCGAGATCCAGTGAGCCGACCCCGCCTGTGGTCGACGTGACTACGATATCAACAGTGGTTGTGTTTCCAACCGTAACAGTGTCAGTCGAAGGCTGGACTACGACACTGGTCGTTCCCGCCCCCATCGCGATCCCCGCCCAGAGGGATACTGCTATACAAAGGCCGAATACTGTCGCAAGCTTCCTCATTAAATATACTGTCTCAATAAGTAGGATTAAGTATTCTAGTTACTGATTCAAACTCACAATACTACCTCTGGTGGGAGTTTATATGGCAAGTTCAACGACAAAATTACAAGCGTTATTTGGAGTATTACTATTAGTGGCTGTCGGTCCGGTCTCAGGGGTGATGACCGGTACCGGGACTGGCCCGTTGCAGACGGCCGGCAATGACATCTCTGGTACAAGTACCGGAAACCAGGCCGTCACCACGGCCGGAAACGAGCCGACACAGACACAACCGACACAAACACCCGCCGCAACGGCTGGGAACCAAGCGACCGGACCACTTTCGACCAGCTGGAATGGCTCAACCGAGCCGAATGCGAGTGCCATCGCGGAGTTAGCACCCCGAGAAAACGACTCGCACCCGTACCCGCTCGTTGGCGATAACCAGCCTACTGATCCAGATGGCGACGGACTCTACGAAGACGTCAACGGCGATGGCGCTGTCAACATCGTCGACGTCGACGCACTGTCTCGTCATTTGGAATCGACAGCAGCCGGTGCCAACTGGAGCGCGTATGATTACACGGGTGACAACCGAACCGATGTCGGGGATATCCAGTGGCTCTTCGTCGCCACGCGCTCGACGCCCTCCAATGACACTGATGGCGATGGACTTCCGGATGCCTACGAGCGAAACGTTACGAAGACCGACCCCAGGGTAGCAGACTCTGACGGGGATGCTGTGATTGACGGCGCAGAAGACTGGGACAATGATACGTTACCGGCATATCGCGAATACCGACTCGGTACTGACCCTCAAAGCAACGATACAGACGGTGACGGACTCACTGATGACGTCGAATCACGGCTCCAGAGCGTTGATCCGACCGACCCCGATACGGATGACGACGGCGTGCAGGATAGCGCTGCCGATCCAGATAACGACTCACTGAGCATCTACAACGAGACCGTCGCAGGTACTCTCAGCAACGATCCAGATACGGACGGTGATGGCCTGCTGGACGGGACAGAGGTACACCAGCTTGGAACTGACCCGCTCAAAGCGGATACAGATAATGATGGCCTTCCAGACGGCGAGGAAGTTCGCCTCGGAACAGATCCACTCGTCGCCGATAGCAACGACAACGGTGTCAGTGATGGTGAAGAGAGCTATACCACGACGGCGACCAACGAGACGCTCGGAGTCACACTGAGCCTGACTGGCAACGGTGATATCGGCAATGGGACGACCATCGCCCCACAAGACGACCCACGGTTCAACACGTCCCGTGTGGGGAATATGAGTGCCTCGCCAGTTGTTGAACTCAACTCCGAGCAAGAATTCTCCTCGGCTAACGTTACTCTGGGGTACAACGAGACTGGGGTGGAAAATGAGAGCCAGGACCTCGCCGTGTTCACATACGATCCCGAGGCGGGGATCTTCGTGCCGTTGAACTCCACTGTTGACGCCACTAACAACACGGCCACTGCAGAAACGACTCACTTCTCCACGTTTGCGGTCTTTGATATCAGCAACTGGGCGACGACGTACAACGCAACTGAGCCAGTGCGACAGACCGACGACGATGGGCTACGCCCAGTCGACGTGACGCTGGTCATGGACACGTCAGGATCGATGAGCAGCAGCGTTAAGCTTCGGAATACAGCTGGACAGCGGTTCGTTGCGGGACTGCTTGACGTGGATCGTGCGGCAGTGGTCGACTTCGACTCATCCGCATACGTGGCACAGGACCTGACATCGGATTTCGGTGCTGCCAATTCGACATTAGATAATCTCGGCAGCGGCGGTGGGACTGACATTGGTTCGGGACTCAGTACCGCAAACAGCCAGTTCGCATCTAACAGCAACGACTCCCGTGCACAAGTGATGATACTGCTGACTGATGGGCGAGGCAACGGCGGGATTTCGGAGGCCCAGACGGCCGCTAATCAAAACACCACTGTCTACACCGTCGGCTTCGACAACGCGAATCGTGACAAACTCCGGGATATCGCCAACATCACCGACGGAGAATTCAATTATGTCACGGACCGCTCGGAACTGCCCAACGTGTTCTCACGGATCGCCGAGAACACCACCGAGATCAACGATACGGACGGTGACGGCCTGAGTGACGAGATGGAACGCGAGGGGGTCATACTAGGTGGACCCAATGGGGATCGCGTCACGACAGATCCGAAGAGCGCTGACACCGACGGTGACGGCCTCTCCGACAGCAGAGAAATCGGCCAGTACACGGAAGTCAGTTATAGTGGCAGGACCGCCTCCTATTACAACCATCTCGCCAATCCAAGGCAGGTCGACACTGACGGCGACAACCTGACCGACGCGGAGGAAGTCGCAGGCTGGGAAGTTCAGCGGACGACCAGTGCTGACCAATCGACCGAGTTCACGAACACATTGTACAGTTCTGCTGGGGATGGGATGGGGCATCTTGAGACGATCTCAGTCCAATCTGATCCGACACTTTCGGACTCGGATTCCGATGGGGTAACTGACGCACAGGAACGACGGTACCGTCTAGACCCCCATAGTCACGATACAGATAACGATTCGATTTCCGACCACAGAGAGATCGTTAAGGGCCTTGATCCGACGATCCATGATTTCCAGCCACCGGAGGTCACTGTCTTTACCGCTCAGTTCAGTAAGCCAAATTCGTGGGCCGACAACCGGGCGACGTACTCACTCACGTTTCAGGTTGACGACCCATCTGCGGTTCAAACGATAGTAGTCAGTCATGACGGTGAAACGAAGGCAACGCCCCGAGTTAGAGAGAACCAGTATACTCACCTCATCGAATATCGGACCGGATACGTCCAGTCCCTTGAGGATGATCTCTCAGCGGCAACAACAAAAATCAGAGTTACAGATACGCATGGGAATGCACGCTCGTCCCCTGCATTCACTCGAAGCACGATCTTTGTTGAGGGAGCACAGCATTCTGAGGCGGTAGATACCAATTCCAGAGTAGCTGCACAGGGACTGGGGTTCTCTTCGGGACTAGCAACAACGTTTGGCAGTAGCATTGAGTCACTCCAGTCCTTCGCTAAAGACCCACTGAGGGCCATCGAGGCGATCAGTACCCTTCTGGACTCTATTCCTGGTCTGGACTCACTGAGCAACCTCCTCTCGCAAGCGCCGGCAGTGTTTGACGCGATGGTACAGAGCTATGAGGATCGTCAAGACAGGGCGAATCCCTACGATCAAGACGCAAAGCCGGAGTTGCACAAAGACTTCCGGGCTAACTACTTCGCCGGGATGCTCTGGGGCGAGGTTGCCCGGTCCGTCACCGGCAGCCAAGCAGCCAGCGCGGCCAAGCGAACCCAGACGGCGAACACTGTAGCTGACCGGTTAGGCGGGACTCGCGTAATGCGGGCGGCCCGGACGTACAGTCGGGCACAGGACCGAGCTGGGGAGTGGCGCGCCCGGCAACAGATGCGAGCGATATCACAACTATCGAAGGCAACGACGGTCCCACGGAGCGGCGCTCGGCGTGTCCTCAAACCCGCCAGAACAGCAACTGATACAGTCCGCATCCGGCACACGATCCGTCGGACAGACGTCGACATGGCGGAGCTGGACCCAGCCCAACAGCGACGCCTCGGCACACTGCTTGCAGAAAACGATCCAGCCGTTGCCCGTGCCGTCCGGCAAATGGACCAAGACGAAATTGATGCCCTGACCCGGGTCGAGATGGATACCCGTACCCGGAGCGATTTCGCCCGCGCATACGAGAGTGGCGAGGTCGACAGCGATGAACTCACGACGGCACTCACCCGCTACGACAGTTTAGATGCGGATGGAAAGGCGGAGTTCGACGACCTACTGGCGCGCAACGGTGACGACGCGGTCGACTTCGCCGGGCGCACGGACTCGGACACGTTCGATTCGACGTTTAGATGTGACATCAGTAGTGCACCGTCGCTCGGTGCTGCGGGCTCATTGCGGTCCGGCAGGTATCACTCAGTCACGGCACCGTCGTCGCCGTCC
Source organism: Haloarcula marismortui ATCC 43049 (assembly GCF_000011085.1). Taxonomy (NCBI): domain Archaea; kingdom Methanobacteriati; phylum Methanobacteriota; class Halobacteria; order Halobacteriales; family Haloarculaceae; genus Haloarcula; species Haloarcula marismortui. The sequence continues at coordinate 127,979 of NC_006397.1, read as the reverse complement.
CTCCAGAGCGGCGGTGACTGTCTCCCCGACAAACTGGGGCTTTCGGCCAGTGAGAAAAGCAAATATCTCTCTGCGTTGAATGCGGGATCGGACGTTGATAGCGGGCCGATCACTACCGCCGACGAACTGGAAGGCCTGTTGGACGACCTGCAAGGCCGAGAAGGCTTCGACGACATCGGCAAGATTGCAGGGGATATCCAGGGCAATAAGAAGGGGTTCAAAGGTCTTGCCGGTGAAGGACACGTCGGACGTGCACTCGATGACCGGTCTAATATCGATGCCGGCGATGGCGATATCGAACTCGAAAAAGACCTCTCTTCGGATGATATCGCGGATGAGTACAGTCAGGACATTGCCGACGGTGTCGAGAACAGTGATGCGTTCAAGAACGTCAACAGTGAGAGAGGTGGCTCTAGTAGCGACATCGATGCGAAAGCGAACACTGAGGTAGAAATCAACGGACGGACGCTCAAGGACCCAGCAATCGAATCTAAAAACCTCGATCCGGACAGCGCTGAATTCTTCCGAAGAGACAACTGGAACGGGTTAAAAGAGAAGCTACGGACGCACGCAGTAGCAGGAGAAGATGAAATCGTGGTGGCCATGGATCAAGACTATATCGACGTGGAGGCTAATCGCCTTGGCGGGAGCAGTAGTTCGTCGTCCCGAGAGGTCCTGAGCAACAGACTAGAAAATGACATCGAAACAACCCTGGCAGATGAGTTCGGGATATCCAAAGACGTAACCGTTGAAGTGACTAGCTATAGTGACCTATAATAATGTCACCACGCCATCTCACGGTCCACGTTCCCGAATTTACGGATGACATCGTTTCGACCGGCTTCGACGCGGCTGAAGAGGTTGGATTCGATATAGACAGAGATCAGGAATCGGACGATGGCGAGTGGCCGTACTATAACGGTAATTACAACAAAACGACCGTTTCGTTCATGTTCGACATCTCTTCGGATAGAGAGACGTATGAACGGGTTCTATCTGTGGGACTTTCGGACATCCTCATCCCGTCGAATTGGTCAGACGAGCAGAACTACGCCGAATTCGTGACTGCTGTTGTCAACCTTGCTTGTGAGCTAGCCGTTGCGTATGACGCGGAATACGTCCCGCTGTTCCAAACCACTAAGCATAATACAATCGCGCCGACGGGTATGCCCTTCGCTGAGCACATCGATCAGGTCCCACAACTGGCCGTCTACTCCGAGACACTGTTCGAGGAGTTGGGCGGTTTCGACGCGCTGTACGGCGGGACTCCGTGGCGGTACGCAGAACTCGATAGCGGACACGTTTTCGCCATGACTTCCGACGGCCCCTGGGAGAACTCCGAGTTCACCAACTTGAAGCGGCGGGACCTGCAGCGTGGGGAAACCGTGACTGACCTCGATCTTTCGGACCCGTTCATGACACTCGATCCGGGTGAGTACGGGACGGACGCCGTCATTACGAAAGACGATATCGCTCCCGAGTTCACCAACGAAGCACTGACACTGGAGCGGGTGTACCGGGCCGAGTCAGACACCCTCCGCCGTGTCGAGGACGATTCGTTCGTCCGGCGGCTCATCGATGATGGAAACGTGTTAGGCGAGCTCCCCGACGGTGTGGACACGGACGACGAGCGACTCTCAGCGCTCATCGAGGGGTCGATTCCGCCAGCGTTCGTCCGGCTCAACGCTCCCAACGACGAATCGATCGTCTCGAAGACGCTGGCGCTCGACATCGAGACTAGCAAGTTTGAACTGTTGGTGAATCTGGCACAGACTGCGCGTTCTGCGGATGTCTCTGACGATGTAATGGCGACTATCGAGGGGGTACTGGACCAGCTGAGTGAGATGGACGATCAAGACGGTATCGACCAGTACATCGAACAGAAGCTTCTGTGACTGCGGTAGCTTTTCACATAGCTTGAACACGCACTGAGTAGCCGGCACGGTCGCGCCTGTGACGGCCTTGGGCGGCGGAAGCGTCCTCCAGAAGGGACTGAGTAGTTCATCGAAGCTCAGACGGCTGGTCGACGCCGCCGACTCGGCGGTACCCGACAGAGTGCCAAACGGCGTCAAGCCGACGGCACTACGGCGGGCTGGGAAACTCGACGACTCGGTCCCCGACGCGGACGTGCCGACCGGGCGCATGAGCGCGAAGCTCAACGACATCCCGGGCCGCGCCGCCAGCAGACCACCGAGCAGTTCGACCAACTCGACAGCGATGGCAAGGACTACCTCGGCGACACTGACATCGACGACCCGACGCTGAAGGCTACCGACCTCTTCGAGAACACCGGACCCAGTGGGCGTCGCGCGCTCAACGATCTGGCGGAAAGCGATCAGGACGCCGCCGACGCGCTCCTGCAGATGGACGACGCTGCGACCCAACGCCGGTTCGTTCGAGCTTACGAGAGCGGCGAGGTCGACAGCGATGAACTCACGACGGCACTCACCCGCTACGACAGTTTAGATGCGGATGGAAAGGCGGAGTTCGACGAGATGTTGGCGCGCAACGGCGACGACGCGGCCGACTTCGCCGGGCGCACGGACTCGGATACGTTCGATGCTGTGGTCTCACCCTGTGGGGCCAGAAGTGCGCCGTCGCTCGGTCGTGCGGGGTCGCTTCGCACTGACCGGTATCACTCGGTCGCAACGCCGCCGTCGACCCTCGCACAGAGCGGTGGAAGCTGTCCCGATCTTCCGGATGACGTAGAGGATGACCTGCAGGATGCCCTTGTGAATGTCGACGGAGACCTTGATGCCGACAGCGTCGACGATGTCCGCCGATCTATCAACGAGCTAGACGGGGACGCACAGGATTCAGCCACCAATCTCATCGAGAGCGAGGGCACTGACGGTGTCTCGGTCACCAACGACGCAACTGATCTCAGTGACGGCAGCGATAGTGTTCTGACTGACGGGGAGGTTGATGACCTGGTAAGGGCCTACGATACCTACAGCGACAAAAGTTATGGCCGCGATGTCAGGGACATACAGGACGACATCGATGACCTCGACCAGAACGATGTCGACGGTCTCGACGACGCTATCAACAGAGGTACAAGCAGCTCTGGCGACGATATAAGCTCGAACATGAAAGGGCTCGACGGTGAAGTAGAGGTAAACTCAGACCTCTTGGACAGAGACGATATCGACGCCAACGACCTCGAGATGGACAAGCAGATTAGAGAGGATAGCAGTTGGGAAACCGATTCCCTGCAGTCGAGTGATTACAACAGTAACACTGACATCGATAGCGATATCGATGGCGGTCCGGCCTACGAGGTGAAGAACTTGGATTACGAACCCTTTGCAGAGTTCCCGAGAGCGTACGAGGAAACTGCTGACTCACTTGATGACCTCAGAACAAAGCTCAACACGTTCGGTGCCAGCGGTCAAGACGAAATTGTCGTTGTGGTTCGGCAAGATGCCGATACGGCATTCGCCCCAGAAGTCCAGCGTAGTCTTTCCGGGCAGCTGAGCGGTGCGGAGTCACTCCGTGATCTCGGCGACCAGGTTGAATCCAACTTCGACGGTGTCGAAGTAACGTTCAAACGTTTCAACGAGGTAGAGACCTCATGATGGAAGGTGTTGCACAGGCGGGCTTCTACACCTGGGACCCGAACGGGGTAGAACACGTCCTCAACGAGGTACTGAGCGTCGCCGACCACGCAGAGCTGCCTTACAGTTGGGATGGCGACGAACCTGCTACAGCAACTGATATCGGTCTCGGCGATGTGCTCCTTCTGCACGCCGATGAGACGGAATTTCGGATACGATTTGAACCGGATGACAAGATTGAACGTCGGTTAAAGCGTTTTCTGGGCTTGAGTACTAGCGCACGCTACCTGGTGGGAACCGACGAACACGGCGATCAGTACGAGGGATACACAGCAACGTTCGTTGATCTAATACGCCGGCTCTCAATTGCACTCGAACCCGACTACGTATCGGTTGGACATCCAGTGAAGGATGTTCGCCCATCACCACTCGAAATAATGCCAACTGAGGGGGTATTCGAGATAGAACGTCTTCCCTGGCTAAGCGTCTATTCCCCCTCACTCATAGACCAGTTTGGGTGGACAGATCGAATTTCGGCTTCACCAGCCTGGAAAGTTGACCAGCTCGACACTGGTGCTGTGCTCCTGATCAAGACACAGGAGCCGTGGGCCGATGTAAGTCGGGACCATCCACTCGATAAACATCTTCTGGACGGTGATGACGCGTGACTGATGCTAGTGGACCGAATTCAGTTACCCTCGGCGACCCCTTCGCCGCTCTCGACATCGGTGAGTACGGTGCAGACGTGTGTGTCCACCGCGACGACATTAGCACAGAGTTCCCGAACGAGATTCTAGAACTGATTCGTGTCCAAGTCAATGAGGACCGAGACCTGCGCCGCGTCGACTCGGGACAATTCGTCCGTAACGTCGTTTACGCTGACTCCGACGACCGCCACTCAGTAATCAAGCAGATGCTCGCTGACGTTCCCAGCGACGCTACCGACGACAACCTCTACGTCTCGGCGTTGCTTCGGGACGTAATCCCGCCGGCGTTCGTCCGACTGGACGACCCCGACAACGAGAGCGTCGTGACGAAAGTGATGCGTCTTGAGACGGACGTGAACAAAATCAAGCTCCTCGTGAGTCTGGGGCGGGTAGCCCGGCAGGACGACTTCACGGCAGACGACCTCGGCTCGATGGAAGGAGCGCTGGACACGCTGAACGAACTCGACGACAATGAGAATATCGACCAGTACATCGAAGCGAAGCTGCTGTAAGCAGTGACGAAGGCCGCGAGTGACAGTGTCCTTAGCGAGGGTTCGACGTGGTGTAATCCTGCAGACTTAGAATACGATATGGACTCTCCAGCGATGATGCCTGTCCTGAGTTAGTGACAGCCGGGGTTATCGCTTTGATACACACGCTGTGGCTGCTTTACCTATCCTCTTACCTCGCGATTTTGAGACGTCCGCGTGAACCACGTTCTCGATCTCGACTGCGGCGTGGCCATTCAGAGTCGGATCAAAATCAGGCGCGTTGACAGTTATCCAGAAAGCTCACTCGTTCCGTACTGTTGTTCCCACTCGTTTCGAGCAGCTATCTCTCGTTCGCCACGTCGCGCGACTGAGTAGATGTTGGTTCGTCTGTCTTTTTGTGCCTTCTCAATGAGCCCTTTGTCGGCAAGTGTGTCAAGGCTCGGGTACAGCCTCCCATGATGGATTTCTCCCTCATAGTATTCCTCCATCTCCTCTTTGATTGCGAGGCCATGTGGGCCGTCTAGACCGTACACCACATACAGCAGGTCACGTTGAAAACTGGTGAGGTCAAACATTTCAGGATATCTAACAACTTTGCGCCGTTAAGTCTAATGAAATTGACTAAAATCCAGACGCATTGATGGCTAGAACCGGTTTCGAAAACGGCTGAAATCTGATTGTAAACTAGTGTTAATCCTCGCCTGCCTCGTCCTCCTCGGGCTGAACATCCCGAAGCCGACCACTGATCTCCTGGTCGTACTCTTCTAGGAGCTTGTAAAACTCCGCAATCGTCTCCTCGGCAGTCTCACCCTTCGACTTGATCGTCATACTGTCTTCGTCTCGCGTCCCGGTTCCTCGTTTCATCCGGGCCTCCATACTGCACCCAAAGTCCGTTCGTTCGACCTTTTCAACTGAGTCTGGAGCCGCATCCGGCTCTGTGTCTGATTCTTCTGACATGGTTTTCCTCGGGACGCTCTCACTGGACCGCCCCGCACCCGACTGGGGCACACAAAACAGCCCTCAATCGCTGCTCTCGAACGCACCCAGACTAGCCTGCTCACTCGGAACGGACGACGTGACCGGAGGTGTTCGACCTTCCGAGTCCGTATCTGCCCCCTGCGCTGGACTGGACCGGTTCTCCGCCTCAACCGTATTCTCGAAGGCGTCGGTCACCCACTCGTGAAGCTCTTCGACCTTCTCGTCGTCTAGCTCGCGAACGTTCCCACCCAGCGAAGAGTACGACGTCTGCCACGCTCGCTGGAACTCGACAGTCAGTGAGTCGCCCTGAATAACGTAGGCATCCAGATTCAGGAAACAGCAGTTCAGTGCCGTCATTCGGGCACAGAGTGGGTCCTTATCTTGCCCGACAAACAGGGCGTCTGGCTGCTTTCGACCGGCGACCAGCAGTGTTCGACCGCTCCCACAGGCTGGGTCACAAACTGTCTGTCGGTCCTCAGTATCATTCTCGTCTCCGACGCCGGCGATTTCGGCCATCGTCTGCAAACAGAGTGCGGTGTGAAGTGCTGACCGAAAGCGTCGCTGGACATTCCATACTCCTCGTACACAGCACCCAGAACGTCAGCATCGGTGGCCGCCATCCGTTCTTGGAGCTGACCGAACGCCTTGGCGAAGAGGTCGACCGAGCGCTGTTCGTCTGGATAGTCCATGTCGCCGCGCTCGCGATAGTCATCGACGATCTCCAGATACGGGTCGTCTCGGTCCTGCAGTGCGAACATCATAAGGTTGACCCAGTCTCGGAAGACTGTGTGGGCGCTGTGCCCGCGCTGGCGAATTTGCTCAAGCGTTGCAACAATCTCGTCGACGTCGATCTGTGGCGAAGCCATACTCTCTCAGCCACCAGAGAGTCACAAAATCTGGCCTGCCGACAGTCGTGAATCTGGTCAGTTGTAGTACTTATTCTCCCAGTCGCACCGGGCTTGAAGCTCTCGACGCCCACGATTGGTGATTATGTAGCCATTCGTCCGTCCGTCTTTCTTCTCTTTCTCGACGAGACCTTTGTCGATGAGCGTATCCAGATTTGGATAAAGTCGGCCGTAATGAATCTTCTTCTCGTAATATTCTTCAATTTCGTCTTTGATTGCGACACCAGCGGGTTTGGATTTTCCAGCGACTACGAACAATAAGTCTCGTTGAAATGCTGTCAGGCCGTGCATATTCGCGGTTACAATATTACATATATGAGCAGATTGGTATGAAATCGCTGTTTTCACTCCACGTCATACAGGTCCTCAACCTCCCGCCGGTAGTAATGTCTGCTGCTAGCTATCCTTTACCAGTTCAATCACAAAGACTGCTCCTCTAGGATTGTTGTCTTCAACCCATACATCTCCGCCATAGCTCTCAATCAGTGTGCTCACGAGATACAGTCCAATGCCAGTCCCGCTGCTTTCTAATTCTTTTTCACCTTTCCCAAATATCGACTCTTTCTGTGCATCTCGGACGCCCGGACCGTTGTCTGCGATACGTAGTTGTACGTATTCTTTCTGATCTATCGCCGAAATTGTTATTTCAGGGTCCTGTTTGTCATTATGTTGGATCGCGTTTTTGAGAAGATTGCGAATGACTGAATCAAACATTTCGTTGGCTCTAATCATAACGTCCGGAATCGACCCATTAATCGTAATTTCCGCATCTGTATTTGCTGAGCGTATTTCTTCAATCTGCTGTCGAACGACACGATTAAGTGAAATCGGTTTGCTATCAGTCCCATTCTGAAGCAGTACCTCGGACAGTTCCCGTGCCGACTGGGTCAATTCAACTGCGTTTTCCGCACATCTCAACGCAGCGTTGACGTGTTCCGACTGAGCGTCGTTAGCCCGCTCTGCGAGTAAATCAAGCCGGCCGAGCAGTATCTGTAGATCGTTCCTGATGTCATGCCGAACAATCTGATTGAGGAGGTCCAAATTATCTCGCTGTGATTCGATCTGTTGCTTCTGATTGATACGGTCAAGTGTCGTGGCTAGAATTGCCCCAAGCAGTTCAACGAGATATTGATCGAATTCATCGAATCTATTAGGTGAGTCACCAAGTGTAACCAATACGCCGTGATTCGTCATTGGTTGAATAATCCCACCACTAGAGGGCATACCACTGATTGTCTCTGGTATCTCTGCCCCAGTATCAGTAAGAACCCGCGTTTCTCCTGAAGTATACACATCCCAAACCAGTTTGTCTATCGAACTGTTATCTGCGGTCCGCTGGTATACCGGTGTGTCTCCTACACCCTCCTCGAATGCATCGGTTATGGCTGCAGGTTCAAGTTCACCGTCCTTTCGTTCAAGATGGACACTGCTAAGGGGAAACGACAGTGTCTGATTAGCAATCTCGACCGCAATTGTGGCAGCTTCATCGATGCTTTCGGCCTGAATGAGTTTCTGCGTCTTTTCCAGCGTTTCACGTAATTTGCGCTCACGCTGCCGATTTTTTGTGATGTCCCGATACAGCCAAATGTTTCCCGTTCCATCTGGCAGCGAGTACGACACGTAGCTCCGAGCTAAAATGCGGCCATCTGCCATCAGCAGTTCTTCATCGAAAACAGCATCTCGCGTAGAATGTATTTTATTGACCGTTTCATTGAATTGATCTGGATCAGCGAACTGTGTCTTCAGAGTCTCCGCTATTTCAGCGTACTCGCAGCCGATGAGTCCACTGGGGGTCAGAGACACATCTAAAATATCAAGTAACTTTTTGTTCGCTGTCGTGATTGTTCGATCAGCATCTTCAATCAGAATCCCGACTGGCATATTGTCAAGAACCGAAGACAAGACGCTGTTAGTCTCGGTGAGTTCCCGTTCCTGCTGCTTGCGGTCCGTAATATCGATATACACGCCGAAATACACCTCGTCTTCGCCGTCTACAGCCGGTGTAGACCGTAACAAAAAGTCACGCTTTCCATCAGCCGCCTCTCGACGGACTTCGTGGGTAACCTGTTTGCCAGAGGATGATAGTTGGTCAATACTTTCCGCTTCTTCAAGGCTTCCGTCAGGAACAATGAAGTCATTGATGTCTCCACCAACTGCATTGGATGCCTCATATCCAAACGTCTCCTCAAACGCCTCGTTTACATTATGTATGAGTGTTTTGTTGCCAGTATACTCAACTACAACGGCTGGTTCCGGGATGCTCTGAAATAGCCTTCGGAACCGATCTCGTTCCTGTTGGAGCTCATTTCTGTGCTTGACACGCTCTTCCTCATACTCCGCAAGTGTTTGACTCAACTCATTAAATGCAGTGAATATCTGTCCCCAGTCACCAGTTGCCTCTTCAGCTACTTGCTGCCCGTATTCTTGCCGTTGCAGTGCTTCAAATCCGCGAACCAGTTGTCTGTGGTACCTCAGTATCTGTGTATACAAAATAGATCCGAACCCACTGATGAGAGCCAGAACTAGCCCAATCCCACCAAGCTGATAAATAGTAACCGTCCGGAGGTCTCCGGCGAGAACGTTTCGGCTTGTTTGTACCTGAACAATCCAACCAGTCTCGTTGACAGTAGCATTCGCTGTGACCGGATCTGAGCTAAGATGGGCTGACCGGTTATAGATCTGATTTCCTGACTGTGTTCGAATGAAAACACTGCTATCGCGGTTAGCGGTTTTTGAAGCCATTCTAAAAATCGAACTATCCTGGAGGTGAAGTGCAGCATTGAGTGTCCCAACAACGGCCCCATCTCGATAGATCGGTGTACTTATCGTAACAATATAATTACCAGAATCGGCGACTACAGGTGCACTAATATAGGTTTCGCCATTACGAGCTCGCTGAAAGTAGTGCCGGTCACTAAAATCGGAGCCGATTAGCTCAGACCGTGTCTCCGGATCAAGCCCCGCTGCTATCCCGGTCATTGTTCCGTTTCGATGGATAACTGAAACCCCATTGAACATAGTCTCGTTCACCATCGTTTTCAGCGCATAGTGCTGTTGTGGGGTACCGTGTGCAGCGATAGCTGGATTTGTCGCCTGGAGACGAACAGTTCGCTTTAGTCCCTTCAACCTGGTATCAAGTCCTGCTGCAATCCTCTCGCTATGCTGGGTTGTCTCATCCAGTTGTCGACCAGTAACTGACTCTTTGTTCAACTGAAACCCTGCAAAGACGATCCCAGACAGGAGGACAGCAAAAACTATTAAGAGAATACTAATTTGGGTACGAAGTTTCATATCAGTCGTTGGCTTTTTATTAGTATTATTACTCTCACTACCCTACGATAATAATATCATCGCATCTATCCATCCGATAGAAAATACCATTTAGGTGTCTTGTTCTCTATTGAGTACCGGCAGTCTTAGATTCTCCTGCAGAAATTTTCGCTAAGCTAAGCTGGAAACAGACCTTGTTCAGAAGCTTAACACCTTCCTTACATTTTCTAGAGGTATTAGGGTATTACCAAATAATACGTTGAAGTCTGCAGAATGGCTTTTCATTCAAGTAGTCACAGTAATTAATCAAAGACAATATATCATATATTAAATATACTTACTAAGCGGTCATTTCAATCGCTGCCATGAGCAACGAACCGTTATAACGGCTATGACGGGTCGTACAGGTCTTCGACCGAGCGCCGGTAGTAATCCTGACTGGAGTCTGGAACAGGATCAGCCCCCTCTATGTCCTTCGCGATGATACTGACGAACTGCTTGGGTGGCTTCCAACTATCGTCAATTTCGCGGGCTTCGGACTCTTTCAGGACTGCATACTCACCGTCGGCGGTAACGTACAGAACACGAATTCCCGGCTTCTCGCTCAGCGGGCCCTTGAGCAGTTTCCCTGTTCGTGTATTCACTAGCCACTCAAGTAAGAGCCCAGCTCGGCACTGTATTGCATACAGTTGCACTTCGTTCTCCTTGGGAGATTCTGTGCGCCCGTTGTCGGCCCACGATTGGGGCAACGACCGATTCTCAGTCTCATCTTTCCATCGCCACTTCAACTTTTTCGGACCCGTATTCCCACGTTGGTATTTACTACTCATTGTTTGATTCTCTCAGCCACTAGAGAAACACAAAATCCACTCTCTACCGCCTCTATAGCAACTTTTTTGCTGTTTGAGAATATATGTATTAGTACGAGGACTCATCATGAAAACAGCCGAGTCCCCAACTACGACTAGCGAGTGTTCGCCACCAAACCAGTGGATATCCCGCCAGCCCAGCGGCACCCGCGAACTTGATTTCAAGGAGGTTCGACAGCGTCGGTCAGCAACGTGGAACGCCGCCCTCGATGCCAGTGTCGACGTAACGAAGGGTGGCCGTCCGGACCTGTTCCTCGTCTCCGTCGACGACGACTGTCCCGTTAATTGCTCGCTGGCCGAGCATCCAAACGGGACCCACACCGGCTGGTGCAGCTGCGAAGTCTTCCAGGCGACGACCGTCTGCCCACATCTCTGTGTACTCCGCCAGCACACTGCCTTCGGTGATCTCGACCTGCCAGAACGAACAAGCGACAGTCAGTCGTCGTCAGCCGTGTAAGCACCGCTCCGGTGTTCGATTCTGTGGATTTCAAGCACTGAGGCATCATGTGCAAGCACACATGCAAGGCGGTACGTTCCAACTCGGAGTTTCCAGAACGGCCCGCCAGTCAGTGGTTCTAGGAAGTCCTTGGGCTCGTGCCATGTTGAGTCGACAACCTCGTCTAGTTTCGAAACGACTCGATCCTGAACGTGCGTATCGAGATCACCAAACTGCTCAGTCGCACGCTCAGTGAACTTCCACGTCCACTCAGCGTCACTCGTCATTACTGTCTTGGTCCATCATCGCACGGACTTCTTCACGCGAAACCAGTTCAGCATTACCCGCCCGAAGATCGTGCTCGCTCGCGGCAATCTGTTTCCACCCACTCCGACTAAATGCGGGGTGCTTCACTGCATCCCGAGCGACATGGCGAAGGAACTCACTCCGCGAATTGAATCCCTCCTCCTGCCACGTTGCATCGATGTCTTCGAGAAACGATTTGCTCAATCGGAGGTTTATCTGTACCATCTCTGGACCACCGTTTCCAGTATCGCTGTCTGCATCAGACATATACAAATGCTATACGTTCGTGTAGTATAATTCTTCACCTATTCTGAGACCTACGGCTGCTCTGTCGAGTAGTGGTATCGTCTCATCAGCCGTCGCACATCGAGACATCAGCCAGCGGCCGAACGTCGACGCGCCCAGTCCGATCGTGGTCAAGACACTGGCACAGTCGTTCTCGAACCGTCGCCTGCGAACACGGCTCGACGTCAACCCCTAGCCGGGGGTCGTCTCGAATCTGGACGTACTCTGCGTCGATGTCCAACGGCGTGTGCTCGACTCGACACCAGATCGTCTTCGCTCCGGCTTGGTCTAGATCAGTCACGTACCGAGCAGCCACCGCTTCGTGGCGAAGTTCGACAAGGACTCGTTCGACAAACGATGCGACTTTCGTTGGCGACCGTGGCGCTGGGACCGACGCAAAAACACTCGAAGAGTCGTGCTGTGCCGCCGATTCTGAAGTATCAGTAACTGACATGTGTCCTTCTCAGGACGTGCTTGCTGGCTCGCCCTGCACCTTCGCCGGGGCACGCAAAACAACGGTCGCGAGCGGTCACGCAACGATATGCTCCTCGATTTCTTGGAACCACTGGCGGGCCGTCGTAATATGCACATCCAGTGGCTCGCAGATCGTCGCTTGTGTGAGCCGGATATCTGATTCTTTCCCGGCGAGGTACAGAGCGCCGGCTGCGACACCGTCTGGTCGCCCGTTGACCGCTGTTGACTCAGTTGCCTGCTCTGCAAGTTCGAGTGCCCGCTGGCGAATCTCCGGGGCAACGTCGAATGGAAGGTCCGAACAAATCCGCGCCACCCAGTCCACCGGGAGCGATACTGGGATCGGAAGGTCAAGTTCCACCAAGAACGTCCGGTAGCAGTTCCATATATGGGAGTCTGAACACCGGGCAACGTCGGCTACCGTCTCCATCGTCACGAGGCCATTGCACCGGCAGGCAGCGTACACAGCGGCCGCTGCACCGTCTTCAATCGACCGTCCGATTAGGAGGTCCTTGTCTTGGGCTTCCCTGAAGAACGTGGCTGCCTGCTCTTTCACCGCCTTACTCTCAGACAGCGCACTCGCAATGCGTCGGATTTCGCCAAGCCCGTGAGCGAGATTCCGGTCGCGCTTGCTGGTGAACTTCGACCGGCCATGGAGTTGTCGCTGGCGAGCAAGCCGTCGACGCCAGGGAAGGGCGGACGGCCCTGCGTGAGTGGCTCGTGTACGGGACAGGCAGTACAGAGGAATTACCGACCGTGCTGATTCTTGGCCGTTTTGTCGAAACGAATACCTGCTTCTATTGTCGCCCAGTTACGGAATGAGAGAAATGAGCGACTTTTTCAGCAGTCTCCGTCCACCTTCCGTGAGTTCCCCGCTCGCCTTTCCGTCGATGGCCGTTCCCGGTGGGACCGTATATATTGCACATGGCATGAGGTGGGTGGTGTCGTTGAACGAGATACCGCTGAGATGCTCGTCTTTGAGCTCGGGTGTGGTTTGCTGGTATCCTCCGGCGCTGGTTCCAACACACATCACAGTACAAGTACAACCCCTTGCTGGGGTTCCTATCCTGTCTCGACGCACGCGGGAACACGGCCCTCAGTCGCCACGTTGAGCTTCAGCGTCGCGACCAATCAAACCGTATCTCGGTCCGTGTAGGTGTAGCGACGCTTAATCAGACCAGCCTCGTTGAATACGAAGAAGTCGGCAAATCCAAATGAGACAGCGGTATCAGCTTGCACGCCGCTAAATGTCCCTCTCACCGCAACAGTCTCGTCTTCGCTGGTGAGCGAGTGGATTTCATGGGACCCAGCAGACAGCGGCCGTTGGTTGAGATAAAAGTCCTTGAGAGCGTCTCTGTTACGAATGTTGTCCTGCCCAGGGCGTTCATACACTATACTCTCATCAAAGAGAGCAAACACTGTATCATACTCTTCAGCATCGACCGCCGTGTAGTACGCTCGAACAGCATCTTCGTTCGTCTGTGACACAGTGGTTCATATTCCGCAGAATAAAAGTAGTTCATCATTTTTCTAAACTCGGTACTGTTTAGTTCCGGATAATTTCGGCTGGTGTTCTCCTGTTGAGTTGTAGTTGGGCATTCGTCTTTAGCTAAGATTCACACCTCGGTTGTGTAGCGGTAGCGAGCGTTTCTTGTAAGATCGGTCGTTGTTGGTGGATCTTCTGAGCATCCTCGATCAGCCGCTCCAGCAACGGTGGTGGCGAGTAGCCAAGGTACTCGCCGAGTTCGTGGAGGATGAGCTGGGCGTGCGACCGGAAGGTCGCCGCCCAGCGTTCCGGCGGAAACACGATCTCATCGTCGGCCTGCTCGGTGACCAGATCCAACAACTCACGACTCACCAGCAGTGACAGCAACGCAGCGTATAGTAGAATTTTCACGACATCAGGGTTGTTCGTGTCGAATTCGTCCAGTTCGTACTGCGTCTTCAACTCACGGAACAACGTTTCTACCTCCCATCGACACCGATACGGCGTCGCTAGATCCGCTGGGAGAAACTCCTCTCGCGGCAGATTCGTGATGTAGAGATGGTAGTCGTCGGCGTCGTCGTTGCGGACGCCGACGACGCGAAACCGCTTCGTGTCCAGCGACCGTGTGCCGTTGTACGGCCCACGTTTGAACTCTGCCTTGACTTCTACGTCGATATACTTCCGCGAGAGATCATCGACCACGTCGTGGATCTGCTTGTCCTCCAGGGGAATGGTGCGGCCGCGCCATTCCCGTAATTCCGTCGTTATCACCGGATTTGCGTTCTGCTTCAGCCAACTCACAAAGTAGCCGTCATTCTCATCGATCAACGCAAAGCGGCGGTACTTGAAGTACGCTCGATCAAACAGAACCAGTCGTCCTTGCAGCCACGATCCTGTCTTGAACAGCGCGCTATCGTGCGTTTTCTCATCAGTCACATCGATCCGTTCAATCGTCTGGTCGGTGGCATTGTGGAGCAGGTGGAGCTTCGCTCCAGCCTGCTCCTCGTGGCGGGCTTGAAACTCATCAGAGAGAAACTCGTGCAACCGCAACACCGTTCCATCAGCGATCATGACGTCCCTGAATCGGTCGATATCAGCGTCAACGGTATCAGGGACAGCGACCTCGTCGAGGCCGCGCTCGACGAGGTCGCGGAGATACTCAGTCGATCACATCGACAGCCGCGTAACCCCGTTTGATGACGGTGAACTAAACCGAACTAGCTGTGGAGCATCTTCGAACCGCTGGTGAGCATGATTTTCGGGATGGACCGTCGCTGTCGGCGGCAGACTGCTGCCGACGCGACAGTGTCACCACTGACGACCGCTGTCCGGCCCGATGGACAGCTACCGGAAGAACCGGTCGTCAAGTGGTTGATTCGCTGGAACAGACCTGCGGACACCGAGTGCTGTCCAAGCTGCGCGAAGCGTCATTTCGCAAAACTCCGTGAACGACCACTGCAAGAGGCGGCGCCCCCCACGGCGGGGCGCCGCCACGTACCTCCAGTGAAGATATCGCCAGCTGTTCTGAAGCAGTAGGCTCACTACAAACATTACCAACCGCAGTCCAGCATCCTGAGAACTAGTGAAAGCGAGGCTCTGCTTGGCTAATCGGTAGCTTGATTCGATGCCGAAGCGCTTGCTGTAGTGCTCTCGTGCATCTCGTGGCGTGTCGATAAAGGGCGCGTCAGCGGCGTAGCCGTGACGCGCCACCCCATGTTCGTCGTACCGTCCCTGCTGGTACACGCAGTCGATGAACACAGGGAACTCCACCTCGCCAGCGAGATCGTGTTCGATCTCGCGGCTCCAGCCTTCGCTGAGTTTGTTTTGAATCGTCTCACCCCACTTGACGATCGGCATCACATAGGCGTAATTGTGCGCGTACAGCAGCCTGAGACAGGTGCTGTTGTAGAAACCTCAATCAAGGTAGACGGCCTTGACGCCGAGGTCAAGGCCGTCAAGGAATTCCAGAAACTCACCGAGGACATCGCTGGTGGTTTCGCCAGCAACGAGCTGGCGAACCGCCAGCGTGTATCGCTTGTTGCGTAGGCGTACGTAGAGCGTTAGTATAGGCGTGAAACGTCGTTGTTCCACGCTTGGCCTGTGAGGAGTACAGAGCCTCGGTTTCGTCCTCATCACCGTAGTAGGGATTGAGGTGGAGGTCTGCGCAGACCTCCACGTCGATCTGGAAGTGTCTCAAGCGTATCTCGTTGAAGCAGCGTGTCTCCAACCGATTCAACCGAATCCAGTTCAAACTGATCGGTGAGATGTCCACAGACGGTATTAGCGTGTGGTGAGTCGTCAGTCGTGTCGCAGACGTGGTTGATTGAGGTCCCGCCGGCGCTGGCGCCGGCGAGGACCTCGCACAATGTCTCTGTCGTGACCTCTACGTTCTCGTCGAGGTCTACCGTAAGCTCCTCTTCGAGGCTGTTGACGACAAAATTAAGCAGGTGCTCTTCCTCTATCTCGCTGTCTGCTTGAGTTGACTGCATATCCTCTCCAAGCAGACGCTTACTCTAACCCGATGTGATCGACTGATGTTCGAGCCGCTGGAGACGTCCGTTGACTCGGCGAACAACACCGTCACCGGCGAGACAGCGCACTTCTCCAAATTTGTCGTCTTTGACGTGCGCAACTGGGCCACCAACTACGAGTCCGAACGGCCGGCCAATGGAACCGACAGCGATGAGATACAGCCACTCGACGTCGTATTCATCATCGACTCCTCCGGGTCAATGCAGAGCAACGACCCACAGGAGTTCCGCAAGCGTGCTTCGAAGGAGTTCGTCGGTGCACTGGTCGATGGCGACCGCGCGGGTGTCGTCGACTTCGACAGTAACGCCTTCGTCAGCCAGGAACTGACAACCGATTTCGGTCGCGTTAATGCCTCCATCCAGCGGCTCGACGCTTCCGGCGGGACCGATATTGGTGATGGAGTTCAGCAGGCCAACCAGCACTTCGCTGCACAGAGTAACAGCTCTCGTGGGCAGTTCGCCATCCTTCTAACGGACGGCCAGGGCAACGGAGGCAGAGCGGAAGCACAGACAGCCGCTGACCGCGGGACGACCATCTACACCATTGGTTTCGGCGGTGCGAACGGTGACAAGCTCCAAGACATTGCACAGACAACAGGCGGGAACTACACGTATGTTGATAGCGCAAGTGACCTGCCGCAGGTATTCTCGCGAGTTGCCGATGACATCGGTGCTCAAGACACCGACGGCGACACTATCCCCGACGTCGCCGAACGCCGCGGTGTCCCGACAGGACAAGGGCTGATTCAGACCGACCCCTATAACAATGATACCGACGGTGATGGTATCTCCGACCAGGTCGAACTAGGACGCTCGACGAGCTTCGAGGACCTCCGGGCGATTCGGAATGGAGAGTCCAATGCAACGGCCATTGAGCAGGCACAGGCACAGACAATCATCTCGACGATGGATGCGGCCGGGTACAACCTCAGCAATGTCTCCGCAAGAATCTATCTCGAACCCGATAGCGATCTCATCTCTGCTCAAGTTGCGTATCAAGCTGGCAATGGAGGACATGCAGGGAAATTGCACAGTTCAGGGTGAATAAGCTATTGAACCCAATTAGTATCAACCAGTGATCAAAACATGATTCCCTTGGCCGGCTGTGAACAGTTTTATAACACGCTGCGTGTTGGTGCTCGTTCTGGACGGGCGTCGGCTGGAGCGTCAACCCAGCCAGCGCCAGCTCCTGGAGGACTTCAGGTGAGTCGCCGACGGTCTCCCGAAGCGCGGCGTCGAGAAACAGCAAGTCCCGAGTCAATCGCTTGTGGTAGCCTGGTCAGTACTGCTGGCTTGGTCCGAGTCAGCAATCGCTCCAGCCATGCCGAGAAGCATGAGTCCGTACCCAGCAAACCCCGCCGGAACTGATGCTTGGAGAAGTAGTGAGCCAGTGAATGCTCCGAGGCCACCGATAATGGCCCCCAGTTTCCGTGTTGACCGAGTGGGGTTCCGACGAGAAAGGGACACCCACTGCTGCTTATGTGCCAAAATCAGTGACGTTACCGCCCCATAGAGTGGGAGAAGCGAAAGCATGATCAGGTGGTCCGCTGTGGCGAATGCTACTGCAAGCGCCGTCACTGCGAGTCCAACGCATACTGAGATGATGTATCGGAGGGCAGGGCGCATGGATGACAGTACAGCTACCAGAAACAAGTACGATACGGAATCTGAATACAGGATTCCCAAGCTTACCGAGCAGTTGTTTCATTCCCTCCTGACGAATCAAGAACACACTTGGTCGGCGGCAGTGAGTGCGAATCGATCACCACTCTTAGTTGGTGAGGAGGTCGGGTGTGACAAACAAAATTACGAGCAGACTCACCAGCACGACAAGTGCCGTGAGGCGTAAGACCCCAGCGGCCCGTCGTCGAGGTTTCGGCAGGGACTCGGCAATGCCAGAGAGGGCCATCCCAGCGCTCAGAAGCAGTCCAGCATAGAACGGTGTCGCCCCTTCTATAATGACGTAGTACCCTTGCTGCCCGGCCAGCAGAAGTGCGCCACAGAGGTACACCACTGCAAGACGTCTGGAGGGTTCGCCGAACACGGTTTCATCGATGATGGAGGGCATCAAGCGTGTCGTCTCCCGCAACGGTCAAATGTTGCGGGGATTCGCGTACCCGCCACTGGGCCGAGCCTGGGTTGCTCGTGAACCGCTGATGAGGTGCTGGTTCGCGCCGATATCTCGCAGGCTACCGAAACATATCTCGGAGTCAGTACAGTCGCTACGGTAGTACGCAGGCCTACTGACCAACCAATTCACTAGCAATAGTTCTTCAATCAGCCGCTTTGTGAATTGTTCCACAGCATTCTTCTGACTAACCAACGTTGGACCGTTTTCTCCACCGAGTGTTGGGTAGTGAATCTCCCGGAAGTACACGCTATCATTATTACATCTCAGCCACACCGGTCAGAGTGCCGCCCAAGCAAGGAATCAAACGGTCAGACTACCATACCGGTGCCGAACGTGATGGTCGGTGTCAAAATCGGTAGAAGCAGGCGTTACCGCTGCTCCGCCAGTCCAGAATAGTTTTAATTTCCGACAGAAGTGTTGCTAGCATGCCCTATTCAGTATCCCCGCGTCGGTTAGCTGTTGGAACTATTGGCGGGTCCCTCTGCTCACTCATAGCGACTATCGGTACGATTGTAACGTATGAACAGCCAGCCACCGGGGGAACAAGCGTAGCTGGGCTCTTTTTTGGCGTGTTTTTGATTGTCGGACTACTGGGCCTTGGAAGCGGTGGGCTGTTGGCCGCACATACGCACTGGGGACAGTCTGGAACGTGGGCACGGCGTTTGCTATGCGCTGGTGCCGGTGCTGGGGCCGTGGCCTCAGTGGTTCTAATTTTCTGGACGATGCTACGTTTCCTCCCGGCGACTCTGTCCCTCGATCAACTGCTTCCACCGCTTGGTGGTGCCCTCCTTGGGATTATCGTGCTGACAGCAGTGGCGATGGTCCTCTGTGTGGTGCTGGGGCTTCTGGCACAAACCGTACAGATACTCACTGACAGTACTGGATATACGTGAATGGGCCACCGTCGGTCTGGACACTAACGAAACCAAATGTCCGTATCTGCCACTTCTGTGATAGTGGGCTAGAGTGATCGAGAGATTCGACGACAGGCCACATAGATGATCACTGCCGATGAGAAGGGATGGGCGTGCGAGTAGGGCTACGAAGTCATAGACCGGCCATTTGGCCCGAGTAGTTGCAACAAGATGGCTTCCCGTCCGGACCCGCTATTCTCCAAACAACTTCTGTGCCCGCCGATAGATCGGCTGTCCAAGCCAGGACCGCTGTTCGGCGAGCTGGTCAAGCTTCTCCAGAGCAGTCTGTCTATCGAGAACCTGCCGGGTTACCAGTGCTTTGAGCACGATGGGTGAAATCGCGACCTGTGCGTCGACAGCGGTCTGGAGCTCGGGCAGGGCACGAAGATCATCAGTAATCAAGAACGCTGCGTCGAGGTCGTTGCACAGGAGCGCACAACTCCCTTCGCCCTCGTCAATCCGGGATGAGGCAAGCGTGCCGTCAACGTGTCTAACAGTGATTTGCGCTGTATTGTCGAGGACAGTCTGTGCGGCGTGGCCGTGGGTATCGTCATAGGCACTGGTTGCATCGAGTTCGTCGATAACTGTCTCCGTGGTAGCGACCTCGAATTCGGTGAGCAACGTATCAAGCAGGTCGACCGACGCGAGTGAGATGAGTGCAGCTGTATCCGCGACAATCATGCAGCGCTCACAGTTGCGCGAGATCGTCGGCCATCTCGTCGCCTTGGTCAAGAAGGGTCTTGGACGCCCGGACGGATTCGGCGTCTTGCCGCCCGATGACCTCTTTCAGCGCGTCAAAGCCAATCTCACCATCGAGATAGAGGTCGACCACAGTTTCCTTGAACGTCTCTTGATCCTCCATCTCATCTAAGTACTCCTGCAGCGCCGCAACGACGATCTCTGTCCGGTTTTTGTGCGTCGCTGCGGCCGCGACATCCGCTTTGTCCAGAAGTTCGTCGGGTAATCGGAAATTGACGCGGGTCGTCATGTATGTACAGTGTACCCACAGATGGATAAATTTCCGGGGCCGCCGCTCAGGCGGCACCCGTCGCAGCGACCGAACAGGTTCTGGTGTGGCGTGGTTGGCCGACGCCCGGGAATGTGTGCGAGTGGGTACTATAGCGGGCGGCGTATGAGTGGCGGCGTGTAGAGGCTCACAATCAGTGATTTCCGCGGGGCCTGACATCCGACTCTCGTGCAGTCCCCGTAACCCCTTATTGCACCGGGTACCGGGTGTGATCGACGTGCAACAAATTACCCCAAAATCCGGAACAACTGTTACAACTTTATGAAATTCTACAAGTAAATGAAAACAAGAAAACTAGTTCTGTGGTTGAGTCTCAGGGGTTACTGTCTCTGGCGGTGTCGGGAGTCGGATATCAACGGAAGTCCCCCGAGTCGTGGCTACAGAAACTTCGCCATCTAGATTTGTAATGATCCAATGAGCTAAGAATAGTCCGAGTCCTTGACCATGGACGAGCGGATCCTCTTCCCCAGTCGCTAGTACCTTTTGCTCGGTCTCTGGGAGCCCTGGTCCATAGTCGCGGATCCTGATCAGAACCTGTTTGTCAGTTACAGTGACATCGATGTCAATCGTCGGCTCCGAACCTGTGTGCTGCGCAGCGTTGTCAAGAATTTCCCATAGCGCAGTTTCGATCCGCGGTTGTGTTTCCGCAATGGCAGTCTCTGGAATGTCCGTTGCCACTGACGCCCCAGAGTACTCTTCATTGAGTTGGGTGAGCAGCTCGCTAATAACCGGTACAATATCAAGCGGTTCTAACTTTGGGGACAGTTCACGATGGGATTCGATACGGCGGGCAGACTCGCTCAGATTCAGAAGGTGATTACCAGCATTAAGAATACGGTCTGCCTTCGAAGCGCTATCTCCGTCAAGATCAGCTGCCAGCATTTTGGCATGTCCGTTAATCACAGTGAGCTTGTTACGCACGTTATGACGCAGAACGCGGTTGATAACGCTGATTAGCCCCTCACGCTGACGGCGCTCACTTGCATCCCGCACCATCACCTGGGCACCGATAATATTCTCTGTAGTCCGTGCGCTTGACGCAACGCTGGGCTCGTAAATTGGCTCTGCCCGAATATCTCCGTAGACCGTGTTACCGGATCGAGTTTCAATTGGGTGGCCACGGACCTGAATAGCTTCACCATCGTTGAGTACGCGGGCAAGATAGTCGCGTGCCTCTTTGATTGCTTGCTCGTCAGACCCAAGTATCGAGATTGGTTCGCCATTGAGCATATCGGGTCTGTACCCCGTGAAGTCTTCGACAGACGGCGAAACAAAACTGAACCGAGCCTCTGTATCAATCTGAAAGACAAAGGCGAAGCTCGCAGAGATGATCGCTCGATAGAGCTCGTTCTGTTTATCGAGTTCACGCTTCCGCTGGATCAGGTTGTGGCGCTGGCGTTCGGATTCTGTGACATCCGAAAGCGCGAGAACTCGAACTGTTGAGTCTCCCATCGTCATCGACCTAGGAGAAATGAGATAGTAGCGCGGTCCATCGCTGCCGTCGCGTTCGATGACCTGATCAGCGTCCTTGTCCTCGGTGGCTGCAACTGCTGGAAGCGCATCGTCGAGAGGTGTGCCTGTTGCTCCATCGAGTTCCGGGAAAATATCCGCAGCAGGGGGTGAATATGCTTGAATCCGCTCTGTCTCGTCCAGTACTATTGTAGCTGCATCACCCTGGGCCGTAGTCCGAACCGCAAGGAACTGATCGCCAACAATAAACAAGGTACCAACGGCAAAGATTGCAACCCCAACTGGGGCATAAATGAATTCAATTAACTGTGGCGTTGCTATGGCAATGAGGTCTATTGTAACAGGCAAAGCCAGCAGGGCTGTCAGCACACCAAGTGGCGTTGTATCGTACCCTGACTCAACATACAGTTCGAAAATCATAAACAAACCAATAGTTGCGAGAACGTACGAAAGACTTGTCGACACCCAATGAACGAGTCCGTGTTCGATCGCTAAATACCGGAACGGAGTCGTCATTTCGGTGGTTGTAAAGTACTGTTTATGAACTGGGTTTGTGAGTTTTAGTACCGTGATAATAAGGAAGGCAACGCCACCGAGTCGGCGGAGTGTCGAATTTTTGTGGAGTGACCGGCCAGTGTAAGCGGAAGCGAAGTACAACCATGCCCAGACGGCTCCAAACCCTGAGATAAGCCCGATAATATAGATTGCCGACTGCAATGAGAGAGGGGCGATAAAAAAGGCTGTTTTGAACAATGCCCAGAGGCCAGTTAAACTGAGTAATCCGACTAAACCATACCGGACCTCAATATCAGCGACCGTCCATGCCCGGGGCAGAGACACCATGCAACCGACCCCGGTAAGAAAAAATAGTCCAATGTATGCAATGCCAGCCGGAGTGGCCCACGGTACCGACATGGTATTTTCAAGTATAATACTCACACACGTATAACCAACTTGGAATATGAGGATTTATACATCCAGAGCGGTAGTTTTGGAGGTAATATCAGACACTGCTGGCCACAGTCTCACGAAGAATAACAGCATAACTTTGCAATCGGATGCATTTATTTCACGCTTGTTTCACTGAGTGTTTGAATTCGTGCCAGCTAGCAGAGTTGCGGCGCGGGGTCACGGTTGATCGGTTATAGTAGTTGAGAAACTTGGCAACAGGCCACTCAGGCGATCGCCGACAACGTGCGAGCAGGTATTCGTCGAGCACGGCTACGTGGTCACGGTTCGGGATCAGCGGCTGGCTGCACCCGTCGCAGCGACCGAACGGGTTCTGGTGTGGCCTGGTTGATCAACGCTCGAGAGTGCGTACGAGTGGACACTGGAGCGTGCGGAGTGCGAGCGGCAGCGTGGGGAGGTTCGCAATCAGTGATTTCTGCGGGGCCTGACACCTAGTTTTCATGCAGCTCTTGTACTCCCCTCATACCATCGGGTACCAGATGTGATCAGCGTGCAACAAATTGCCCCGAAATCCGGAACCACTGCTCTTGTCGCCAACCGCACGCGACCCGGACATGCGCGTCGACATTCTCCACGTTACTACAAGCAAACAGAATCGTCTGGAAGAGGCGACCGAACAGCCTATCTACAAACTCCGCTGGACGGGCAACCGTAGAACGGAGGACCTCTCACTCGTTTTCGAGCGCTGCGTAGATATCTGCGTGGCGACGTCCATCGAGCTTCCCCATTTCAAGCGCAATCTCACGGCGTTCGGCGTCACTTTCGGCCGCCTGATATCGCTCGTACAACTGGCGGACTTCCTCGTCAATCGCCGTCGAGGAATCGGTGCTAGACGCCATTTCTCTATCTATCATTATCCAGTGTATCGGTTTATCAGTTGCGGCGAGCACATGCCCGGAAGTAGATGACTGCAGTGTCTACGTCGACTGTGGTTTCGCCGGTCGCAAACCGGTGTAAGAGCGCTCGAATTTCATCACCGTACTCAAACGTGTATCGGTTCAGTATATAGAAAACGACCACTGTTCGGAGTGCCGTTCGCTTGTTTCCGTCGACGAACGGATGATCCGAAACGAGTAGTCGCATCAGATGGACCGCCTTTTGATGGATCGTCTCAGGTACTTCCCCGAAGAACCCCTCCGAAACGTACTGTAGTGCGGATGCAATCGCGTCCTCTGACCGGACCCCCGGTTCCGTGATGTCGCCTTCTGTCACGACCTGGTCGTGGAGCTCAAGGATGAGTTCGACAGAGGGATACGCGAGATCGTCAGTCACAAGCCCGACTTTTGCATGCTCCTCGTTAACCGTTTCTCAACTGTCGAGGTTGAGTCTCTCTTGTGGGGCCTACTGGCAGTCGGGGCAGCACATCTACCTCTCACCCCGTGGACGCCCCGCAAAAACCTCGCCACTGGCCTGTGCCTGCCGGTGCTGGGCACGAATGTCCGGTCGGTCGTCGGCTTCGGTGCCTGAAGGCTGCTCGTCGACGGACTGCTGTTCGGTACTCATGTTCGGGAACCCCCTCACCCCATTGGGGGGACACAAAATCACCAGTGCGAGTACGGAACCGACGGGGACTCAGGCCTCAGCGACGTCCCAGACAGAGAGATGACCACTGGAACAGACGCTGGCGTGACGCCCGACAGCCATGCAGGGCCCGTACTCTCCGTCGACAGACGCGATGCGCTCGGCGTCGAAGATCGGCGCGTCGCACTCGTCGGTTCTGCAGGTCATATGGTTGGATGAGTCACTGCACATCACGTCTCGCCCGCCATCGCTTGGTCGGTCCCAGCCGCGGTACTCGCGAGCGATGTGGCGTGCTCGCTTGACGTTGCCCGCGCCGCCGGCTGCTGGAGACTGCTGTGCCTCAACGCGCTCTTTCAGATATGAAGGATGGGTGCGTGTGTACGTGCCAAAGCCAAGGCTGTCTGGCCCGCTCTGGCTCATGACGACGTAGCCCTTCAACTTGGTCTGGATCGCGTGTTTCTCTGACATAGCTGGTGGTCAAGACGCTCTCTCTGGAACGCCTCTCACCCGGTGGAGGGTCACAAAATAGGGGTGAGTCCGCGCCGTCAGACTATGATTGCTCTATCGGTTCAACTCAGGCACTCGCGCCGTTGTGGGACCCCCCGCAGGCCCCGGCACGGGGTCGCAAACTGTCAGGAGTAGTCTCGAAACCATCCCGACCCATGCAAAACAGTCACACAGTTCGACAGAAAGATAGAGGAATCGCCTGTCAAACACCCCGTTATCGAAGTGTCGCGTCAGCGCTTCGACTCGAGGTACTCGCAGCCGACGGTGACGAGTTGGTTCGCCTACGAATTGCGGTCGAGCCACTCACAGAACGCCGCAAAATCGTTCGCGCCAGCATCGTCGGCGATGCTTCGGAGCGTTCCCGTTTTGAGTTCATCGTGTAGCGGAACGGTAACGTGTCGTCGGTCGCTCTCGTTGGTTGGGTGCTGGTAGTAGAGTTGGGCGTGATCGCCAGTCGTCCGACGCCACTCGAAGCCACCGACATTTACCAAGACCTTCACGACATCCCGACCAGAGAACTTGCCCCGGGCCATTTACTGCATGAAGTCGGGCAGATCGCCATTACCGGTGGTATTGTCTTCGGGGTCAACTCCCAGCTCTCGGAGTTCTTCGTCGGTGGGTTCGTGGCCGCGTTCGCCCTTGTAGCCCGCGACCGCGTCGTCAAGCATTTCCAGAGCCTCCTGACGAGTCTCGCCCTGCGTGGTGATGCCGGTTTCGACATCCGTGATGATCCACGAGTCCCCCTCGCGCCACATCCGAATCTCATCCTCGTGGGGCTCTCCATCGCGCGTCGAGCTGGCCATACCTCTAGTTGCTGTATGAGTGGCATAAGCGTTCGGTCAGCGCAGACGGAATGAGGGATAGGAGAACTGGAACCGAAGTATGTTAATAAAAAAGTGGAGTATTCGGTTCTGTCAGGCTGTCGCGACGACGTGTTGATGCTCGGCCTGCGAGGGCGTCAGCCGGAGCGTTAGGCCGGCCAGCGTCAGTTCCCGGAGTACCTCGGCTGGGACGCCGTCGGTGTCTCGCGGCACGGCGTCGAGAAACAGCGGGCACTGAGTCAATTGCTTGTAATGATCAAGTCAGTCCGAGGGTGTCATAGAACAGTTACCACACCAAAGAGCAGGGTGAATGCTGAGGTGGTATGGACTCAGCGACCCTGCAGAATGAGCCTTCGGTAGAGTCGTTCTTCAATGTCGCGGAGACCGAGACGTTAGCGTTGTTTGAGCATCTCTCCTTCGAGTTTCTTGGCGAGTTCGACGTGTTCGCCCCGGCGGAGACGGGGCGAACACGAGAGCATAAACCACCAGAGATGCTGCGTGGGTTCCTCCACTGCTATTACCGTGATATCTACGGAATTCGTCCTGCTGAGCGGGAGCTTCAGAACACGGTTGTCTGGCTGAGCTGTGGCTTCGATCGACCGCCGTCAAGAGACGCGGTCGATCGGTTCCTTACTGACCTCGAACACGTCGTCGACGAAGTCTTTGACCACCTCGTCGAGCAGGCCGCCCGGCGCGGCCTGCTCGACTTGACCTACTGCATCGATTCAACCGACGTGAGGGCGATGCCCGCTGACCAAGATGCGTCGAAATGCTACGATCCAACCGATGAAGAGTACTACTACGGCTACGGCTGTACGATTGTTTCGACCGGACAAAAAATACCGATTGCAGCGGAGTTCACCGAGAGCAAACAAGCGCCAGAAGAGACGGCGATGCGCGTCACCTGTGACGCGCTCGCCGTCGCCAAGCCGATTTGGATGGTCGGTGACAGCGCCTACGACACCCTCGACTGGCACGACCACCTGCTGGCCGCAGGGGTCGTGCCAGTCGCCCCGTACAATGCTAGAAACGCTGACGACCCGAAAGATATCGAATACAGGGTCGAGGACCGCATTGAGAAACACAGCGAGGATGTACAGCTGAAACAATCGATACTAAACCAGACGTACAATCGCCGCACTGGAGTGGAACGAACCAACGAATCAGTGAAGGACTGCGGCCTCGGGCGAACGCACGCCCGAGGCCGCGCCCACGCACGAGCGCAGGTCTTCCTCGCACTGTGTCTTCGCCTGGTCGTCGCAATCACCAATTACGAACGCGGAGACAATCCGGGAAGCACGATCATCACGGTGTGAGAAGAGTTCTATGACACCCTCGTCAGTCCAGTTAATTGACTGCTCAGAGTCCGTCAGCGTCTTTCAGCAACCGAAGTAGCAGACCGAGAGTCAGAGTCATCACCACAAAGACTGTGAGAATTATAAGTAGCGTCCCCAGCCCAATCATATGTGAGTTCGAGTGGTCGGTCATAAGAGGGTACCGCCATGGCTTCCTCTACTCAGTATAGCGGACTCATGTATAGGCGAACCCGATCACTCGCTTAGAATCTGTCAGTAGCGGCGTGACTGATACGGCAGATCTCCCCGGGAATCGTCAGCGGTCGTGGCGGTTCCTCTTCAAGAACACACCCGGCCGGCAGCAGTGAATTCGAATCGATCACCGCTCTTAGTTGATAAGGAGGTCGGGTGTGACAAACAAAATTACGAGCATGCTCACCAGCACGACGAGTGCTGTGACCCGCAAGACGCCAGCTGCCCGTCGTCGAGGGTTCGGCAGGGACTCGGCAATGCCGGAGAGGGCCATCCCGGTGCTCAGAAACAGTCCAGCATAGAACGGTGTCGCCCCTTCTACAATAACGTAGTACACTTGCTGGCCGGCCAGCAGAAGTGCGCCACAGAGATAAACCACTGCAAGCCCTCTGGAGGGTTCGCCGAACACGGTTTCATCGATGATGGGGGGCATCGAGTGTGTCCTCCCCCGCGACGTTGAAATGTTGCGGGGATTCGCGCTCGGTGCAACCACATCAACGGACTCAGTCGGCACTTCCTTCTGAATCGACCGCGCAGCTCGCCGAACACGCTTGCGCTCCTCGACGGTGCAGCTCACGCTTCAACACCTCGGACAAGATCGTCGACGAGCGACCCACCGACATTCGGACCAGTCTCCCAACCGCGCTCCAAGTGCGTGTATTCGCACCACTCCGAAAGCGTCTCGGAGGAGCATAGTTCGACAAGAATTGGACTCAAATACTGCTTTGACTCTTCCCCAATCACATACTCCTACAAGCGAATCAGACAACAATGTCCTCATTATTACCCCTGAAACCCACCCCACAAACAGCTTCGGATCGTAGTTTGGAACCGAGGCTCGTTGACTTCGAAGATGAATCAGCGGAACAGATCATCTCAGCAGTTTCCTCAACAACTGCACGCCGCATTCTCAGCCAGATATACGCGGAACCAACGACAGCATCGGAGATCGCAACTGAACTCAATTCCTCGGTACAGAATATCAGCTATCATCTCGACCGACTCCAAGACGCAGACCTGGTGGCGGTCGTCGAGACGTGGTATTCCGAGCAGGGCCGCGAAATGGACGTGTACGCGCCGACCAATAGCGCGCTCGTTCTCTTCGCGGGGGCAGAACGAACAAGCCCGTCGCTCAAGACGGCGTTGAGTCGCGTCTTCGGCTCAGTGGGTATCGTCGGAGCCGTCAGTGTACTCGCCCATATACGCCGGTCAGTACCGATACCAGTATCATCGCCCCGGGCTGGTGCGTCCCCTGTTCAGCAACCCGACCCAATCATGTGGGAGACGCTCGGAACGTTTGCGACCGGGCCTGGTGGAGTCGTGCTGGGAATTGGCATCTTCCTGATTCTGTTGTTCTTCGTTGCTTGGTACTGGGGGACGTATCGGCCAGCACGGAATCACGCCCACTCGGCGTGAGTGAGTAGCCGGGACTCAAAGACGTATTTGAATCTGGGATAGCGCGATACTTCCCCCTTCCAATGGTAGGGTATGAAACGGCGAACGTTTCTGGCAAGCACAGGAATTGGTCTCACAACCGCAGTCGCCGGTTGCACCACTCAAGCTGGATCGAGTGACTCACCGCCGACAGATTCCGAGACGCCAACCTCTGAGGACACGCAAACCAACACTGAACAACAGACCGAGCGTACACACGTCGCCGCCGATGGAACTGTCGAGCGAACCATCGGCGCTGAGTCGCTCGATGAGCGCGGTCTCAGAACTCCCCACCACGTCGCGTTCGGGAATCCGACGGCGGAGTCTCATCAGGGGACGGTGACGGTTTCGACGGCGGACGAAGCCGTGTTCAAGGAATCGGTGGAACTCGAACCGAACGCGAGCATTGTGGCGTCGCTCACTGATCTCGACACGTACACCGCTCGTGTGTCCGTCCCCGAGTTGGATGCGACGGAAAAGATTACCGTCGAACCCAGCCAGTTCACCTGTAACGTGACCAAGACGACGATCAGCGTCCAGGACGACGGGACACTTGACTCGCTGGGTATTTCCACGCGGATGGCGTGCCAAGGCGTCGTGAGCGACCACGTTGCTGCTCGTGAATCTGCGTCGGAAACGCTCGGCGACGACCCGATTCCCGCAGACACGGGGAAAGGCAGCCACACGCTCATGCTCCGGAACCCATCGGAGGAGACGTGGACGACGCGAATCCTCGTCGAGAAGGACTCGACAGCGCACTTCGACGCCGTCTACACGGTCGAACCTGAGGGCACTGTACTGATTACGCTCAGCGAGCCCGATACGTACTCCCTATCGGTAGGTGTGCTCGAAACCGAGACGACCGTCACCGAACAGGTCACGCCCGAAAACTTCGATTGTAACCGATCCCCGACGCGCGCGGAGGTCGACGATACGGGAGAACTCACGGCAAGCACCATTTCGACGCTCATGGCCTGTGACCTCGAGACAAACTCGACGAGCGAGTCCCCTTAATAGCGGGACGACTGTCGCTGCTGTTCTCATCCCAATTGAGAGTTCCAGTCGCATACTCACTGAGCGGATATTTCTGTTGAGCTCGTGACAAACGAACGCCGGGCAGCAACCAATCGCTTCTCGACTAACCAACAGTCGTGAGTTCTGAGCAGCTATTGTTGGTTAGCGGCTTTTACACCGTCGCCGCCACGTGCTGATACTCAGCTTGGGACGGCGTCGGCTGCAGCGTCAACCCGGCCAGCGCTAACTCTCTGAGCACTTCCAGTGGCACACCCTCAGCATCCCGAAGCACAGCATCGAGCGTCCAGGCATCGTACTGACTCGCGTTCGGTGCAAGCACGTCCACAGACTCAGTCGGCACTTCCTCTTGAATCGCCAGTGCTGCCCGGTGCACTCGCTTCCGTTCTTCCTCTACCGATAATCAGCTCTATGTAGCGTCAGTTTCCCTGCTTATCAGGCGATACACACCGCTCAGTAACAGGATGACCCCCGCGAGCCCAACCACGATATCAAGTGGCTCCACGAAGGCACACATCCTGCATGGGTTTGATCCAGTGCCTATGGTGTATATCGTCCCGCTTTTTTCGACGTAGGTATAGTCCATTGTATCATCTGGATAGTCGAAATCTGGCGGTGACTGATTCACTGTGGCAATCCCATCAGCACGGAGTGCTTGGTCGAACACGTCTTGGCCCGCTGCTGAAAGGTCATTGTAACTGACTACCTCGTCATCGGGAGACACTTGCGATTCATTCGTCTCTGTGGTGTAAGCCTTGTTCGTCGGCTCCGGGGGAGCACCAATGAGTAAGCCAGAGATAATAAGCACTGCTACTGCAAATATAATTAGCGCCCAACCACTGAATCGGTTTTTTGATTTCATTCCCATTTTACAGATTTTCTAAAATATACAAGGAGTGCTTTTTTACTATCCTAGCTTGTCAGCCGAGTAAACAATTCCATCTTCTGTGCAATTTCTTATATCCGTTGTGTCTTCGCTTGCGTTCGTCTGGTTCAATTGTATTCTTTGCACGCTTACTGAACGGGTATTTCTGGTGAGATAGCGAAAAACAAACGCCGGACAGAAGCTAATCGGTTCTCGGCTAACCAACAGTCCGGGTACCGATCAGCTGTTGTTGGTTAACGTCTACTCTCTATACTGTCGCCGCGACGTGCTGGTACTCGGCTTGCGACGGCATCGGCTGGAGCGTCAACCCAGCGAGCGCCAACTCCCTGAGCACTTCCGGTGACACACCCTCACAGTCCCGAACACCGCGTCAAGCGTCCAGGCACCGTACTGACTCGCGCTCGGCGCAAGCACATCGACGGACTCAGTGGCCACCTCGTCACGAATAGCCCGCGCGGCTCGACGAACCCGCCGCCGTTCTTCCACAGTGCAGCTCATGCCCCAACACCTCGAATAAGATCGCCGACAAGCGATCCACCGACGTGCGGCCCAGCGTCCCAGCCGCGCTCACCACGCGTGTATTCGCACCACTCTTCGAGCGTCTCGAAGGGCGTCTCCGCCAACACGACCCCCTCAGCGTCACCACCAGCGGCGACAACAGCCACGGCGAACTCGTAGCTGTCCCAGTAATGCGCGGCACCCTCGCCGTCGACGCCAAGGAAGAGCGGTCGGCTCTGGGTGAGTGGCTCGTGTGCGGGTCAGGCAGTACAGGTTACGTATCTATCGATAGGAGGTGCGAAGGCAATAGGACTCCAGAAAAGTTAGAACAGCCACAGTCCAATGTCAGTACGTGACTACCAATGCCCCTCCTCCCCAGTGGACAAATCCAAAATACGTCGCAACTGTCATCGGCGTTCTTGCCACTGGTGCTCTCGTGTTCTACAGTTCACTAACTCAGTCTGGCCCGACTGTCGATGAAATCATATTCGTAGTGCTCGCTATCAGTATCCCTGTTACCATCGCTTACGAACTTGCTCGTCGGTTCGGATGATAGGTATACTTCCTGAACGGTTGGTCCAGGGGATCGAGGAGAGAAACAAATGACGGTTAGAAACCCGAGTGGGTAGCTAACCAACAGCTTTGGGTTCTGCCGGGGCCTTATTGGTTAGCGCTTTTCACGACACCGTGTCCTGCCACGTACTAATACTCAGCTTGTGCCGGCGAGGGCCGTAACGTCGACCTGCCGGACCCTGACGCGGTGCCTGATAGACACGTCAGATAAGATGGTCTATGGACTCCCCGTCCCGGGCTAACTCGGACTGCTCAGGCGAGGCGTCCGTAGCACGTGTGGAGAACGACTCCGGTGAGACGGCCTGTTGTATTGCCGTGAGCTTCGACCGAAGTTGGCCGCTCGTCGAGCGCACCAACTCATCGTCTGGCCAAGAGTGGACGTCGAGCCCGTCGAAGCGCGTTGCGACCTGCTGGACTGTATTCAACTGTTCGAGGGCGTACTCAACCCAGTACTGATGACTGTCCTGCACCTGCTGGAGTTCCTCGACAACGTCGTCGTAGCCGGCTTGCTCGGCGGCAGTGAGACACTGCTGGAAATTCGCGCCACGGGGATTGATTGGTTCGTGGAAGACCACAACCTCACCAAGCGCTCTGAAGTAGCTGAGTAGCTCGTGAAAGTCATCTTCGCCCATCGTCGGGTATGTGTGGTGACATCGAGACGAACACCGACACACCGGCCTGTTGGAGTTTGTCTAAGGCCTGCCAGCGCGTTATCGGTGGCGGGGCGTTCGGTTCCATCGCTCTGACGAGTGTCGCATCAAAGGAGGGAATCGACGGGCCGACGGTCTCAACAAGATCGAGCCGTTTTTACGGCAGTTCCACACTGACGCACTGGATGCGTGGGCACTAGAGAAGATGCCGTCGGTATACCGAGCGGACGTTCTGAACGAACACGAGTCACTACAGGCGTCTCTGAACGGAGTGTGGGGGTGGGTATGCTATATAGCAGTTCAATGGTGAATGCGGCTATGATGAGGAGCTACCATCGCTCGCCTGGTGCCCTGGTCTGGAGACGATCTCTTTGCACGCCTCACACAGTCGACCATATGTGTCGGTACAACTCCCCTCAAGAATGGGGACTTCCGTATCGCAGTTTGTACACTGGGTCATTTGTTGAGAGCCGGCTAGTGAAGTATGAATAATATGCCTGTATTCGGCTTGTGTCTTGCGATTGTGCTGGGTTTGACTGCTGATGAACTGTGACAATTTGGTGAGCCGAAGCGGTTGTGATCGACGAACGGATGCGAGCGGGCTCGGAGGGATTCGAACCCTCTGTCTCGGGATTAAAAGTCCCACGCCTGTGCCTCATAGGCCCCGAGCCCGGAATATAGTATATGTGCTTGACCGGTATACATCTCACGCTGCCGAAACTGGACCCGATGGGAAATCGGCTTCTGGCATTGTGGTTGCCAACCGTTGACGGCATTGGTGACGGGCTGACAAATTATACGAAGACGGCCGAGTCGGCCGGCGAGTTGGCCACTGATGTTGTCTACGAGTTGTGCGGGCTGACCAACGCGGAAACTGAGAGTGGTGAGGATGTGGTTAAGAGGGTGAACGGTCTGCTGGACTGTGGTTATCTCACACAGAGCAATAACCCATTATATGTTAGTTAGATGACCACACATGGAGATAAGCCGGTCGTTGAAATATGAATTACGCCACGACTCGTGAGAAACATAGGTTTTCTTCTGGGCGTGTATAATCAATATATGTAGTCGAATATAATCAAAATTGCCCGATAACTCGAAAATAATGCCATCGAGGGAAAATATTTAATCATGTGCTCTGAGGAACAGCTGTGGTAATAGTGTCAGATACAATTTCCATCGTCGCAATTGAATCAGGAGAAGTGTATGCCAAGTAGTGACGACCAAACCATCCACCAGCCCTCGCAAGAACGGCTTGTAGAACTTGCTGCTGCTGCGGGGTTGAGTCTAAACGACCAGGAGGTTGAGGACTACCAACAGTTAGTTAACTCGACACTTGAAGCGGCTGAGCGCGTTGCTGAAGCCGACAATCCGCGGTTTGGCGTTCACGATATCAAGTACACTGACCGGTCACCGGGGTATCGACCAGATGCTGACGAAGACCCATACAATGCGTGGATCACGAAATTCACCGTTGAAGGAGCCGAAGACGGCCCACTTTCGGGTATGGAAATAGGACTCAAGGACAATATCGCGCTCGCTGGCTACGAAATGACGTGTGGTTCCTCAGTCCTTGAAGGGTATGTTCCACAGATCGATGCTACTGTGGCGACTCGACTACTGGACGCTGGAGCCACTCTCACAGGAAAGCTCAATATGGAGAGCTTCGCGTGGTCCGGGTCGAGTGATACTAGCGACTTTGGCACCGTTGAAACCCCACACGCTGAGGGGTACCTCACAGGAGGGTCATCCAGTGGCAGTGGGGCCGCACCGGCTGCAGGTGACTGTGATGCTGCTCTTGGTGGCGATCAGGGAGGCTCTATTCGGGTCCCAAGCGCTTGGTCTGGACTTGTCGGGCTTAAACCGACCACAGGTCTTGTGCCGTACACTGGTATCTTCCCGATTGATCGTGGGTACGACCACACTGGACCACAGGCCAAGACTGTCGAGGATGCTGCAGCGATTCTTGAGGCGATTGCTGGTGAAGATCTCCACGATGGGCTCAAAATGGACCCTCGCCAACCCCGTGGTGTTGAGGCAGACGATTACACCGGGGCACTCGATGAAGACCTTGAGGACATTTCCATTGGTGTCCTTGAGGAAGGGTTTGGTTGGGAAAGTTCAGATGAAGAAGTTGATACCGCTGTCCGGGATGCTATTGAGGTTCTTGAGGGACTCGGTGTGGAAACAGAGCCAGTGTCAGTTGAGACACACCGACTCACTGTTCCGATTTGGACCGTTGCAGCAACTCAGGGTGGGATCAGTCTCCTGAAAGACGAAGGCGTTGGGACGAACTACAAGGGTTGGTACTGGGATGATCTACTTGAAGCGTTCAGTAAGTTCCGTGAGGCGCGTGCCCATGAGTTCCCGCCAACGGTCAAGACGTCACTCCTTGCTGACGCTCATCTACAGGATGAGTACAGTATTGAACTATACGCGAAAGCAAAGAACCTTGCACTCGACGCCGAACGGAAATATAATGTCCATCTGGAAGAACACGACGCACTAGTTCTTCCGACAACTCCAATGCTTCCGTATGAGCGGGATGACAGTCTGAGTCGGGTTGAGCGGGTTAGCCGAACGCTCGGTAACTTGGCGAATACGGGTATGTTTGATCTGACGAACCATCCGGCACTAACCGTTCCATGCGCGAAGCCGGATGGACTGCCTGTTGGGATGATGCTCGTTGGCAGCCATCTTGACGAGAGGACCCTATTCAAGATTGCCAGCTCATTCGAAGCTGAAGTTGACTGGGAGCAGCGATAAGTCGCGTCAGGCAAAGGACCCCAATCATCCAGTTCATCTCCGAGTAGAGCTAACCAACATCTCGCGGGATATCGGACCGTTGTTGGTTAGTCGTCGGTACCTGTTCGACAGCATCGACTTTTCAGCGCTGTTTCCGTCTGCTGCTTGTCAGCTATTGTCGGAGGGCGGCCCACGAACACGCCACAGCGGGCCAGAGACGAAAATCGGACGGCAAAAGTCCACTTCCGGTCACGCGCGCCCCAGACTTTTACCAAGTCACGTCCCAGTCCCGTCCAGATGCATATCACCGGAGGCGACTGATGACGACCTACCACGACCTGATGGGCTTCCAGCGCGACCTCTTGGAAGCCATCGCCGCCGTCGACGATGATCCCTACGGCCTCGCGCTCAAGGCCTATCTCGACGAGCGCTACGCCGACCCGATCAACCACAGCCGCCTCTACCAGAATCTCGACCAGCTCGTTGAGCAGGACCTCATCAACCGAGACGACCTCGACGCCCGCACCAACGTGTATACGCTGACTGACGCTGGCAGACACGAACTCCAGCACCACGCGGAAACACTCGCAGGCCTGTGTGAGCTGGCCCGACCCGTCGCTGATGGGGGTGCCCGACAGTGACGGCAGTCACACTGACTCAGAAGCGTCCTGAGAACGCACGAGTTCACAGTGTCGGTCAGCAGACCACTGGTGGCCAGCTACAGGGAGCGCAGCTGAAGCCACTCATCTGCTGGTATCAAAAACCCCCCAAGGTGCTGATTCCAAGATTGTGCGTTGCACGGACGCGGCGGCAAGGGTTCCAGAGTCGGGAACAGCACCCGCATAAGTGTAGACAGAACATCATAGATAGGTCTTATGGCGGCCGGTCACAGCAGCGCGGTCACATGGCTGGCATGCTCGTCGCTGGACACACTGCAGGTACAGCCTCGCCCAAAACTAGCCAAAACGACCGGTTTCGCCGTGTAGGCGATGGAAGGAATGGTGGGCAGCCGGTGGGGGGTGGCGTGCAACGCACCATTGGAAGTCGTCATCCACGACGACAGGTTCCGGCCTCGGGCAAACCAATGACTTGGGTGGGATCCATAGGGAGATGGAGCAGAGACCAGAACCCAACCTACCAGTATGTGATTGGTAAACAAAACGCCTGTGATATCGTTCCGCAGTTTATTCATTCGACACCCAGTGTGGACCCGCTGACAGGCCGCTCCCGACACCGGGAGGTGGCCCGATGACTGCTCCTCCGACCGTCGGCGAGATCATCGCGATCACGACCACCGATAGTGAGCCGTTGTTGCTGGTCTCACGCGCCACCGACGAACACATCACCGGCGTGTTGCTGGCCGACCTCGCAACAGAACCGCTCCAGCGACTGCGAGCGTCCAAGCGCAACACACCCACACGCCGGCAGCTGGCGCAGGCTATCGGTCGGACTGACGAGTTGATGTCGTTCACGGTCCCGACCACAGACTGCGCACTGGTTGAACGCGACAGCAGCCGTCCTAACTGCTTCGAAGGAGGGGATGACTGATGGCCCGCGTTGATCCATCACCGGAACCTGCCACCGAGACAGCGCCATCAGAGACAACCCAGTGGCGACTCCACTACCACGTCGGCGATCTCGAACACTACACCGAGTGGACGACCGAGTTCTCCACCATCGAGAACTACTACGACCAGTACCATCACGGGGACCACGCCCACGGTGTCGCCATCGAGCGCCGAGCAGTGGTCGAAACGTGACCCACCATAGCACCCACTCCGGTCCCAGCCACGACTGTACCACTGCCACCAGCGGAGCGCGACCGGTGAACCCAGTGCCACGCCGGTCCGGGCGACGGCAGCACACACGCACTG
Organism: Haloarcula marismortui ATCC 43049; assembly: GCF_000011085.1. Classification (NCBI taxonomy): domain Archaea; kingdom Methanobacteriati; phylum Methanobacteriota; class Halobacteria; order Halobacteriales; family Haloarculaceae; genus Haloarcula; species Haloarcula marismortui. The sequence goes on along the minus strand of NC_006397.1, from coordinate 91,088 downwards.
CTAGTCGGCGGCGCGGTGCCACGACACAAATCCACTAGACGGAGCGGGGTTGCCACGAGCCAACCGCTCGCCTAGAGAGCGCCAGCTACGTCACCGGTAGCCCGTGCTGTGGTCAGCACTGCTCGGTTCGATTCCGAGCACGGGTCCTGTGGTCACAATGCCACGACAAACAAACCCCAACGACGACACAGCCACCGACCAAGCCCTCGCCGACCACCTCGACATGGATATCGGACAAGAGAATACGAACTTTGAGCAACTCCAGTCGCTCGTCAACGACCTCGACGGCGACGTGTCACCCCTCGTTTCGAGTGTTCTTGAGACGCTGGTCGCGACTATCGATGACCTCCACGAACGCGTCACCGAACTAGAGGCCGACCTCGAACGGACCCACGAGGTTGCCACCACGGCGGTCGGTGACGCCGCCACGAACGACCAGCGCCTTGACGACCTCGAAGCCCAGCAGGAGACCACCCGCGAGGTTGCCAAGAGTGCTATCGCCAAAGCCCAGCAACTCGAAGCCGACGCCGACCAGCAGGAAGACGCCGAGCAACTCCCCGAAGGTATCGAACCCAGCAGCTCGCCGCTGGATTTCTTCGCGAATTGCCGCCAATCGAAGGTCAAGACCATGTTCGTCGAGCGCTCGAACCGCCAGAACACCTACCGGGCGATCAGCATCGCCAAGCGCTGGCCGGAATTTGCCACGACACGAACCGACGGCAGCGGCGTGTTCATGACGAAAACCGACCTGCAGACAGCCCTCACCGCGGAACTCGGGAAGGAACCACATCGCCAGACGATCAAGCGCGTCTGGGAGACACTGGTCGACATCGGCGGCGACGACGTCGTCGAGAAAACTCGGCAGGTCGGACGGGACCAGACCCAAACCGAGATTCTCGCGATGGATATGAAGACTGCCGAAGGGTTACTCGAAAAACGCTACATCGGCCTCGATCTGTTGGAAAACAGTGACCACAAAGCCGCCACAGGTGGCGTCACACCCGTTGTGGTGGAATCATCGCCCTAACCCTGTGACACACATCGGATAGGACCAGAACCGACACTGAACCGACGCTACTGGACGCGGTGGTACGTGCCCTGCCGCCGTCGACGCCACTGTTTGCTAGCTGCAGCAACCGGGAGCGACCCCATTCGTACAGGAGTGTAGTGAGCGGTCGTAACACGAACGGAGCGACTACAGCGATTCCACTGGTCACAACAGGTGTGACAGGGCAATGAAAGGGCCCCGACTGGGGAGGTGTATACAACTGCCGATGAGGAGCCTGTGTAGAGACTGGGATAGCGACGCTCACCGACTATGGAGGGTCCACTGTTGATTTGGGTCCCCTTCCCAGTGCCACTGGTGGACGTTCGCGCCGGGTTGTTCGCCGTCAAGCACGCGACCGCTGTGTTTGTTGATGAACGCGTAGCGGTCGTCTCCGACTGATACAGCGTACCACCGCTGGTTCGCATTCCCGGTCCAGGGCCACTGGATGATGTCGACCGCGTCGTCTGTTCCTTCGTTTTCTACATCGAGTACCTTGCCGCTGTGTACTGCGTCGAGTCGGTACGTGCCGTCGCCAGTCGGTTGGATGCTGAACCGCTGGTGGTCACTCTCAGTCCAGTCGGCCTCAACCACGCTCGCGCCGTCGCTGGTATCCCCATCCGTGATTTCGATGACGTTTCCCGTCTCTACCGAGTGGACCGAGTAGACACCTTCTGAAATCGGGGGCGTATCACTTGTCCCATCCAGCCCGGCGACACTCAGTCGGCGGCAGAGCGGGACGATATCGGACGTTTCGTAGTAGTCGACACGGATAAGGTTCGGATTCAGTTCCGGAGCGACGCTGACGACTTGCTCGTACAGGGGTAACATCGCGTTCGTCTGCTGTGCGCCGCTGTAGAGATCTGTTGGTGCGCGGATGATCCACTGTGTCTCGCCCAGCCGGTCCGTTTCAGTGTGGTCGTTCCTGACACCGTTTGCCAGCACATCCCCTGGTGTAGCTGTGTCTGGATAGGAACTCGCTACCCAGCCGGCCCACGGCGCGGTGAAATCAGGCAGTGAGACTGGGTCGTCGTGCTCTGTGAGCGTCCGATAAAAGATCGCTATCTTCGGTCCATCGAACTCGGAGAGTGTTGCATCAAGGAGGGCATCAGTGCCGCCCACCGCACCCAAGTCGAATGCGTACGCCCCGAACGTGTCGGTCAGGAGCGTCGACAGCGCTTCCCAGTCGTCTGCCTCGAACGCATCGTCGCTGAACGCACCGGAATCATAGAAATGCGAGAGCTTGAGTAAGATCAGTTCCGAGGCCCCGGCGTTGTCGACCGCTGAGAGGTACTGGGCAATCTTTGGGAACACCGTCTCATCGAGGGACTGGCCGGTTTCATCGGCGTGATGGCCGTAGAATACGGTTCCGTCGCCGTCGCCCTGTGACTCGACGCGAACGTCCAGAAACCGGATTCCGTCCGAGAGTTGCGTGTAGACATCTCTGGTCTGGCAGTCGTAGTACTCTGGCGAGTCCGGCTCATCGGTCACCATCGCAGCGTGATGGGTCCCGGGGAAGCTTAGTTCCCGAACCGGTGTTTCGGGGACGGCGTCCGTCTGCCACGTCTTCGTCTCGAACGAACTCTCTGCCGTTGTTGTGTGCGTCATCACTGTCCCTCCGAGTGCCGTACCACCGACCGCGAGGCCGGCCGGCTGTAGCACTGCGCGCCGGCTCGCCGGGTAGTTTCTGTCCGAGACCTGTTCGTCCGTCGTGTGACGCCTGTTCTGCGTGTTATTTACCATTTCATTGTCTGAAACCTTTTATTCGCCTGTGTAATACTGTCCGCAGTATGCCGAGTTCTACCGATGGTACGCCGCCACATCTTACGGCTGGCTACCGGTGGGAACGGCGGTATCTGTAGATAGCTCGGTCTGTCGAATCCGCGCTCCCGTTTCGACGTCGAACACGTAGGCACGTTCGCCGGAAACGCCCAGCCAGATGGTGTCACCCCGTGTAACGCTCACGTCAAACGGCGCTCGAACTGCAATCTCCCTGTCGTCGCCGTCGAACTGGACCGTGAGCAGTTGCTCGTCGCCCATCGGTTCCGTTACTGTGACCTCGGCTTTGGCTGCGCCGTCGATTGGTGACTGGTGAACCGAGAAGTACTGGGGCCGGACGCCGAGGACAAATGGGTCGGTGTCGTCAACAGCGGTGGGTAGTCTTTCGACGCTGAAAGAAAACGTAGCGTCGTTGGCAGCCACGACTCGCTGTGAGCCGGCCGCCTCACGGCGGACCCGCAGGAAATTCATGCTCGGGCTGCCGATGAAGCCGGCGACAAACTGGTTCGCGGGGTCGTGGTACACCTCGGCCGGCGTCCCGACCTGTTGGACGGTCCCATCGTTCATCACGATGAGCTTGTCGCCAAGCGTCATCGCCTCCTCTTGATCGTGGGTGACGTACAGGGTCGTAATGCCCAGCTCTCGCTGAAGCTTTTTGATTTCGTTTCGCATCTCGACTTTCAGCTTCGCGTCGAGGCTCGCCAGCGGTTCGTCCATCAGGAACACGCTCGGACGACGGATGATCGCCCGGCCGATTGCGACCCGCTGGCGTTGACCGCCGCTGAGTTCGTCTGTCTCGCGGTCAAGCAGTTCGCCGATGTCCAGCGTCTCTGCGACGTCTTCGACGCGCTCCCGCCGCGTCGCCCTGTCAATGCCCTCCACTTTGAGCGGATAGCCGATGTTCGCCGCGACGCCCATGTGCGGGTACAGGGCGAGTTCTTGGAACACCATCGCGATGTCGCGGTTTTTCGGATGCCTGTCAGTGATGTCTGTCCCGTCAATGCGGATTTCGCCCTCTGTGGGGTCGGTAAGCCCCGCGAGACAGCGCAGCGTCGTCGTCTTCCCACAGCCGCTCGGGCCGAGCAACACAGCGAACTCGCCGTCCTCGACGGTGATATCGATGTTTTTTGCACCAATCTCGTTTCCGTACCGTTTCGTCACGTCGTCGTAGCGTACGCGTACCATTAGTGTTCGCTCCGCCTGTCGCTAGTTATTGTCTGTACACGGTGCCGTGTCGTCGTCATCGGACCGCCCCCATCGTGAACCCACGGAGCAGTTTCTCCCGGACGAGGAACGCGAACAGCAAAACGGGGGCCATCGCAATCGTCCCCGCCACGGTCAGCAGCTCCCACTGAATCGCGTAGGCCGTCTTGAACGTCGCAAGTGCGACGGGGAGGGTCTGTGCCTCGGTGTTGCTCGTAAGAATGACCGCAAACAGCAACTCGTTCCAGGCGTTGATGACGGTGAAGATGGTCGCCGCGATCAGCCCCGGGCGCACCATCGGCAACACGATCTTGAAGAACGCGCCGAGTTCCGTGTGCCCGTCGAGAACGGCGGCTTCGACGATGCTGTCCGGGAGCTCGGCGAAAAAGCCCTTCAGCATCCAGACGACGAAGGGGATGTTGAACGCGGCGTAGGCGAGCACGAGGCCCAGCCGCGTGTTGAGCAGGTTCGCGGTATCGAAGATGACGTACAGCGGAATCACCGTCACGATGGGCGGCAGAAAGCGCGTCGTCAACACGAGGAAGGGCAGGTGGAATCGACCAAGGTCGTACGGGAACTCGTAGTTCACGAACCCGTAGGTCGCTGCGGTCCCGAGCAACACTGCGAGGGCGGTCGAGCCGACCGTCACGACAACGCTGTTGAACAGGAACTCGTAGAACGCCGGACGCTGGGCGAACAGCTCGGGGTAGTTCCCGACCGTGAGCGCCGTCGAGACCAGCTTCGGCGGCGTTGCGAGCAGGTCACTTCGGGTCCGGAGCGATCCGGACACCATCCAGTACACCGGAAACAGCGTCCAGATGACGAACAGCAGGGCGATGCCGTTCGTCACGGTCGGGACGAGCCCGTAGCTGTCGAGCGTTTCGTGGATGCGCTCGACGCCAGCAAGCAGCGCCCTGCCGACGCCCCGTTTCGGTTTCGTGTCGGTCGCCATCTCAGAACTCCACCTCCGACACCGTCGCAAAGGCGTAGGTGATCGCCAGGGCGATGAGCAACAGGAGCAGCGCCATCGTCGACGCCCGGCCGTAGTTCCCATAGCTGAACGCCTCCCGGTACATGGCCATGCTGATGACCTCCGTTGATTTTGCCGGGCCACCTCGGGTGAGGACGAACACCTTCGCAAACACACGCATCGTCCCGATGACCCGGAGGATGAGTACCAGGACGACGAGTTCCTTGATGTACGGCAGCGTCACGTCGACAAGTCGCCGCATCCGCCCGGCACCGTCCATCATTGCCGCTTCCTGGACGTGGTCAGGGACCGACTGCAGGCCAGCGAGGACGATAAGCGTCACCAGCGGTGTCATCTGCCAGACATCGGGGAGGACGAGCGCGTATAGCGCAATGGAGGGGTCGCTGAGCCACGGGACCGGACCGCTCGTCAGCGGGGCGACCAGCGAATCGAGGACGCCGCCGTTCTGGTACAGCAACTGCCACAGCAGCGCGACGACCGTCGGCGAGATGACGAGCGGAACGAGGCCGATAGTCTGGATCAGCCCCCGGAACCGCACCTTGCTGTTGAGGACGAAGGCGATGGCGATGCCAAGGCCGACCTCAAGCGAGACGGCGAAGAACATGAACTTCGCCGTGATCCACAGCGACTGCCAGAATGCGCCCGCCGTTAGTATCGCTACGTAGTTTTCGAGCGCAACGAACTGCCGCCCGCCCGTGTCGAACTGGTACAGTGACAGCACCAGCGCACGACCGACCGGATAGATGAAAAACGCCGCGAGAACGGCAAGCGCTGGAAGCGTCAAGATCCACCGGAGGTGATCCTCGACCCACAGCAGGACACGCTCGTAGCGGCCGCCGCCGACCGTCTCGGAGTAGTGTGACATGGCTATCGACTGTCCCGGTCCGGTTCAGTAGCCGTTCTCATCGAGAATCGATTCGATCTGTGACTCGGCCTCGGTCATTGCCTCTTCGACGGACATATTATCGACGAGCGCGGCGTTCAGCGGCTGCCCCTGTGCGGTCTCGATCTCGCTCCACAGCGGCGTCCGGGGCCGCGGTTTCGCGTTCTGGAGACTACCGTACAGGGCCTCGAACCACGGCTGGGCGTCCATCTTTTCCTCAAACGTGTCGTGTCGGAACGGCACGCCACCGAGGTCGACGTACTGCTCTTGGGCCTGCTTCGAGACGAACGACTGGAGCACGTCGCCGGCGGCGCTTTTCGTCTCCGCATCGGCGTAACTATTGATGCCAAGCAACCAGTTCCCCTGGACAGGGGCCGCCCGCTTTGTACCCTCTGGGATCGGCAGGAACGTGATGTTCTCGTACTCAGTCGCCTTGTCCTCGTTCAACAGGAGCGAGGTCCCGGAGGGCCACTGTGGGGCCGCAGCGATACTTCCGTCAGCCAGTCCCGAGAGCACCTGGCTGTTATCAAAGGAGGCGACCCCGTCTGGGCTGATAGAACCGAGATCGTTGAGGAAGAACGCGGCTGCCTCGATACCGCTGTCGTCGGCCCAGTCGTAGCCCCAGTTCTCGTCAAACATATTCCCAGCCATGCTCATGCCAACGCTGAAATACGAGGACATGATGGGGTTCCCGCTCTTGCCACGCATGGCGTACCCTTCCGCACCATCGACCTGCTCAGAGATTTTTTGTCCAGCGCGGTAGACATCTTCCCACGTCTCGGGCAGATCCTCGCCGACCTCCGAGTACAACCGCTCGTTAACGACGAAGATGTGTGAATTCCCCACCGCACACAGCGCTTTCAGTTCCGGTTCAGCGTCCTGTGCGTTCGGCGGGACTGCCTCACCGGGCGTCGGCCAGGTCCCGATGTCGAGGGTCTGCTGAATGATCTGGTCGGTCGGCAGCGAGTCGACGTGGTCCCGGACCGGCGCGAGATGCCGCGCGAACTGTGGCATCCACGGATCGTCCATGGCGACGATGTCGTAAGTCGCCTTCTCGCTTTGAAACATCGTCGAGAGTTTTTCAAAGAGGTTCGCGTTCGGGAGAATCGTTGTCTCCGTCGTCACGCCGACTTCCGATTCGACGTGGTTCTTCAGCAATCGCTTGATCAGCTCCCCGTCACCGCTGGACACAGCGAGTGTGATCGTCTGGGTCCCCGACCCACCGCTTGAATCGCCGATACACCCCGCGAATGCCGTCGCCCCCGCCGCACCTGCAGCGGTGATGAACCGTCGCCGCGTCTGTTGGGCCTCACCCTGCGATGTGGTGCTGTTCCGTGTCATCAGCTGAGAGAATTACAAGTATATAAAAAAGATCTTATAATATTATGCTATACGTCGCTATATATCTACAAACCGGGGTATTTAAACGAACGTGGCCGTGACAGCTACTAATTTTCGCCCCCTTTGCTCCTACTGGCCGTCCATCTTGGGGACAGTCCCGGCCGACACCAGCGCGACGAGATCCTGATGGATGGCCTCGTTTGAGGCCAGCACCATCTCGCTGTTCTTTCCGTCAAGAGCTTTGATTCGGGTCACCTCGCCGCCGGCCTCCTCAACGATTTTGACACCTGCCGCAGTGTCCCAGACGGAGAGTTGCCGCTCGAAGAACGCATCGAACTGCCCGGCGGCGACCATCGCTAGTTCGCCAGCCGCCGAGCCGAACCGCCTGACGCCCTGTGTCACATTGAGGATGGTGCGGAAGTGGTCGTATTCCTGTGCCTGCATCGACGCTGTGTCAAACCCTGTCACGATAAGCGCCTCGGACAATTCAGTCGTTGCCGACAGTGACAGCGGCTGGCCGTTGGCGTATGCACCGCCCCCCTCGATGGCAGTGTACATCGTCTCTGAGGGGACATGATAGACAATTCCAACATCTGGTTCGCCTGCGCCCTCGAAGGCAATAGAGATGGAATAGTGGGGGATGCCATTGAGGAAGTTCGTCGTGCCATCAATCGGGTCGATGATCCAGCGCGGTTTTGTCGTGAACTCCGGCGCACTCTCTTCGGAAACGACAGTATGGACGGGAAACTGCCCACTCAGCTCCGCTAGTATGGTCTCTTCGACCGTACGGTCTGCCTCAGTGACTATATCGCCGTTGTGTTTCACTTGAAACTGATCGGCGGCCGGTTTGACGGACTCAAGCGTCCGGCCAGCTTTCCGCGCGGCCCGGACAGCGGCCCACAGTTGCGGGTATGTTGCATCTCGCATACCCGGCTGTTCCGGGCAATACTAAATTGGATTGCTATGAACGCTATACAGACCTCGATACCGCTCCCTACAAGGGGTGTCTTTTTACGATATCAATGCGGGTGAGAAAGTCGCCGATGCCACGGGCCAATGGAGGTTGCGCCGTGCTCGCATATCAGGGAGCTACTCTGGCCGCAAATGTCCCGGAATCCAAATCCACCTTCCAGCATTTATCACAAGATGGAGTCTATCAGCTCGGGCGGCTGGAGGGCATCAGCGACATGAGAATGTTTGTCTCATAAAGATACGTCATATCTGCTCGCGAGCATCCCGGACCGTGGCAACAGCGTCAACATCGACATCAACGGCGACTGCAGCAAGAGCGTCCCCAAGTCCGAGATTCTCATCACCAGTCGGATCGGAACGGGTAAACTCCCGAAAATCATCTGTTGTGAGACTTATATGTACCACTTATACTGGCGGTTGAAAAAGTGTGCCGGTGATATTGCCTGCCGATTGCCACCGGGTATTACCTGTTCGTCGACGGACCGCTGTTCGGGACTCATGTTCGGGGACCCCCTCACCCGGCGGAGGCTCACAAAATACGGGCGAGTCCGCGTCGTTGGGCTAGGATTGCTCTATTGGCTCGACCCACTCGGGAGCGCAATCATGGGTCCCACCGTAGATCGAGCGCTCGGGATACTGGTCGTCGGCAGCCTCGACAGCGACGATCACGTTGCCGCCGGAACGCGAAATTTCTGTAACGGTTCCGACGACTGCATCGAGTGGGTCGTCTCCGTCGGTCCAGTCGACTCGGACGTGGTCACCGCGGTCAAAGTCATACTCCTCGAAGGAGGGTGCTGTCGTACTCATAATCTCCTCCAGCCATGAGGGAGACACAAAATGGCTCGTATGCCAGCCAGAGCGCTGATGCTTTTCGCCGAGAGAAGAAGAACTGATGACCGAATTGCGGGTCCGGAAACCCGATGGCTGGACAACCGTCTCGTTTCCCGAGGAAGTCGGTACAATCTCAGTTGCTGGTGGGAAGGTCGACGGCCAACTTTGCCTGACTCTCACCGGCGAACGGGAGGGCGGTCCCGGCATCGTCGAAACCGTATTCTTTATATCGCCCCCCCCAAGAGACCGGTTCAGCCATCCGTGGGACAGCGTCCTCTGGAGCAATCGTTCCGTCACTGCATGGTCGGGTTCATCAAACCTGCCGTCCCTGTGGACCGTCACCCGTCTTCCGTGGGCGTCGCCGTGACGACAAAGGGGTCAGCCTTCAAACCGGTCGCGTCCGGATTGAGCTCTAGCGACTCGGTCATGTGTATTGCCGTCTCCTCCATGAATTCCAGACACTCGTCTGACACTTCCTCGTCCTCGGGGCTCACCTGAAGGGTAAATTTGGTTTCGAAGTACAGCGTCCGGCCGTCAACCTCATAGGGGAGATAGGTCCCCCAGAACGTTTTGCTTCGGGCAGTCTCTGTGAATAGAGACGCGGTGACCGCCTCCCCGTTGAACTCGGTCTGGGTCAGCTCTTCCCAAGTCTCGGAAAAGGTTGCTTGGTCCTGTGTCGTTCCGCGCCCGAATTGCTGGAGGTTGAGTTGGAGGAAAACCCCGTCCTGGCTGTCTGGTCCGAGCGTGACTATGAACAATCCCTGAGCGTTCTCGTCGAACCCCGGCGTCGCTTCCGACTGGTCGCCGAACACATCTGGGTAGTCACAGGTATACGCGAACGGGCGCTCGCCGGGCTCAAACCGCCGGTAGTCCGATCCGATGTCTTGACAGACCCGGACACTGCTCCCGTCGCTCCCATCACTTCCGCCGCTACTGTCCGACCCGCCATTTCCGTTCCCGTTCCCACTTGCTCCATCAGCGTTGTTGTCCGTCCCGCCGTTGCTCTCCCCGTCGTCGCCTGCTTGGTCGTCGCCGGAACACCCGACGAGTCCCATCGTGACCGCCGTCCCGAGCGAGACAAGCACCCGTCGCCTGCCGTGTCGGTTCCGGCTGGTTCTGTTGTTGCTATCGTGTTCCATAATTGACGATACTGAAGGAGGGAGAATAGGCCTGTTCACCATCCGTTCTATGATCACCCCGTTTTGGCAGGAAGCAACTCTACTCTAACAGAACACTGTTGTTTAGCCGGATATAAACACACCATCGAATATATTCCGGCTGTTGCCACAGATAGTCGAGCGCAACAGACACTGGCAGGGAGACACAGCCGGTGCGCAGAAAGCAGATTTGTCCGCTTATTCGACGACAATAGCGCCTTTCATACCGACGCCCTCATGCGGGACACAGACGTACAGCACCGTCTTGGCTTCGTCGAAGGTCTGTGTATACGTCGCGCCCTCCTGTGACTTTTGCTCACTCGCGAAATCGGTACCGTGCTGTGCGACGACGTTGTGAGTACTTCCTTGGCCCGTCCACTCCCAGGTGACCACCGTCCCGCTGTCGACGCGAATCGCTGCCGGACTAAAGCCGAAATACGCGCCGTTGGCCTCAATACCAACGTCGACCGTGACGGAGTCAGAACCAGTCTTGTCGACGATGCTGTCGTAGTTGTCCGTCTCCGAGAGGAATTCGTCGACAGATGGTGGCCCTTCGGTCTCCACAGACGTGTTAGCGGGTGTCGCTTCCGGAGACGGCGTGTCGTCACTCGATTCGTCCATATCTTGGGCCGTGGAATCGCCGCCACATCCGCCAACGGCACCGGCAACTGCGACCCCCGCAGTGCGCAGGAGTGTCCGCCTGCTGTATGAACTAGTCATTATCAACAGTATGCACAAGCGAGACCAGCTCAATATATGTTTGGGTGAGTGAATTATACAATGAGATTGCAACAGAATCTCGTATTAGTATATGCAACAGTGCTAGACAAATTCGAGACGTTTTCGCAGTTATTCTGTAGCTTTCACTCCCTCAGCGAAATCGAAAAGAACTCGAATATCCCGCAATCGCGTCTTGGTCACGGTTTTGATAGCAGATAGTGGGATTTTTCGGCAATATCTCCGCAGGCGGAACAAGGAACGGTGAAGAGAAAGTCTAGATAGCGAATTTTAGTATCTCCCCAATATATAAGTGATGTCTGATATCATAATGTGTTACGTCATGTCATACGAAGACATCCGTGACAAAATCAGCGAAACGAGCAGGCGGAAGTTCATCGCTGCTCTGAGCATCACAGCGGGTGCATCACTGGCTGGCTGTAGTATGGGTGGCAGCGATGACGGTACGCCGACGTCAGAACCCAAAGCTGCACCAAGCCAGACTCCAGACGAACCAGCGGAACCGCTCGAGCCGCCCGAACCGGACGAACGAATCACGTCCGCGCGACGCATCGGACCCCGCGACGTGAGCGACTTCGGGTTCGAGGACCTGTGGGCCTACCGGAAGCGCCAGGCCGTCGAGGCACTGGTCTCCGACCCGCGTGTCAACGACGTCGCCAGCGACTGGGTCGCCTCCTTCGAAGCATACGACCCGCTGACGAACCGCCTCGACGCGGTTAGCATCCAAGGGACCACCGGGATGGCCGTCGATGGCAGTCCAGACGACACGCCGTTCGAGGTCACAGCAAAGAACCGACAGGTCGCCTACGGACTGGTCGACCGAGTGACCGACGAACTCGTCGGTTTGAAAATCAACGAACCGATCGACGTGACTTGGACGCGAGGCAACTGGAACGACACCCAGCGGGCACGCCATGAGAAGATGCTGGACAAAGAAGAGATCTGGCAACACCTCGAGGGCAAGGAGTGGTACCCGATGGTCAAGGCCGCAGAAATCATCACCAGCTACGGCGATTACGCCCACGGTGAAGCCTCCAACCTCGCGTACTTCGTGATGGACGGGGGTGAACTGAAGGTTGTCAGCGGCTTCATGGACGTGACTGGTGAGGAAGCCGAGTTGCTCGACGTACACATCGTCAACGACTTTGCCGAACACCCGGCCTACAGGATAGCCCAGAACACCGGGACCGTAGGCGAGTCTGTGCTGGGCGAGGTTCCGGAACCGCCGGTGATGCAACGGCCACAGATTACGGCTCCCAATGGCTACCACCGCATCGAAGAGCCACCGAACGAATTCGAACAGGACGGCTGGTCGATAACCTGGAGCGGTCCCCGGACGGTCGGGGCCGAAGTCAGCGCAGACTTCAACGGGAAGCCGGTCTTCTCGCTGACTGCCCCCTACAGCACGTCCACCTGCTACGACATGCCCAAACGAAACGGCCGGAACACCCGCGAGTGGATGTTCCCCGACAACGAGCCGGTCATCAGCGGCGAGCTCCTCTACTGGGATATTCACAGTCTCAGTCTCGGAGGTCCCGGAATCCTCGGCAAGACCGAATACCCATCGACACAGAGCCGTCCGGCGGGGTTCAACATCCGTACGCACTACCACACGGGTGCAGTCCAGAACGCGCGTGATTTCCACTCTGGACATCGTTTCGCACCGTACAACTACTACATCAACTACCAGTTCTACGAGGACGGCGTGTTTATGCCGGTGTTCCAACGGCACGGTCCCGGCTACGTCAACGAGTTCTACGAGTACCGCGAGCGCGAGAACGACGGCCCCGCACAGTACTATTTGGAAAACTGGCTGACGAAGCCGACGCCGGGGACCACAGATGGTGTCGAGACGAAGATATTCGACGGCAACGAGTGGCAGACCCCCGAAACCGAGTTCTATTTCGGCAGTAACGATGTGAGCGAAGAGCATCTACTCCGGTTTACGAACCCTGATGGTCCGGAAACCATCGACATCCCGCTAGACAACCTGAAAGAAGTCGTTGTTGTCAGGCCAAAAGACGACGAAATAGGCGAGGTGATCCGAGCTAATCCGCAGAAGCCGATGCCGGAACTCAACTTCTACCACCCCGCACAGTATGTCGATGACGAACCGATTCAGGGCGAGGAAGTCTTCTTCTGGCTCCTGATGGAAGCTCCCACTGACGAAGTGCCACACGCTTCAGGGATTACGACCTACACGCAGATGGGCGAGTTCAACCTCAGCGGCTACTGACCATCGCCCAGGTTCATCGTTATGGATTTCGTCTGGGTATACTCCCGAAGCGTCTCCATCGCTCCTTCTCGACCGATTCCGGATTGCTTGTAGCCGCCGAAGGGCTGGCCTGCCGGCAGACGGTTGAACGTGTTGACCCAAATGTTGCCGGCCATAATGTCCTCGGCGATGCGGTGGGCGAAGGAGAGGTCGTCGGTCACCACACCGGCAGCAAGGCCGTAGTCCACGTTGTTCGCGCGTGCGACCATCTCGTCGTAACCGTCCCACTCAAGCATGATCTCGACGGGTCCGAAAATCTCCTGTGTCGCGACGGTGCTGTCGGCGCCGACGTCCGCGATGACAGTCGGTTCGACGAAACAGCCCTCAGCGAGGATTCCCTCCTCAACAGTGCCACCGCCCCGGAGGATGCTTGCGTCTGAGTCCCTGGCGAGGCCGATGTAGTGCAGCGTCTTTTCGACTTCTGCACGGCTGACCTGTGGGCCGATGTCGGTGGATTCCTCAAGCGGGTCGCCCATTTGGAGTTTGCCAACGGCGTCGAGAAACGCGTCGACGAACTCGTCTGCGATGCTCTCGTGGATGAACAGTCGTGTCCCGGCACTACAGCACTCGCCGCCGTTGAAAAACATCGCGTCAACAGCGATGTCCGCTGCCTCTGCCGGGTCTGCGTCCGGCGCAACGATGAGTGGACTCTTCCCGCCGAGTTCGAGCGTGATGTCACTAATCGTGTTCGCGGCGGCTTTCATCACGCCCTGTCCCACTTCCGTCGAGCCGGTGAAAGCCACCTTTGGAACGCGCTCATGAGAGACCAGCGGCGCACCTGTCTCGGGACCGAATCCGGTGACGACATTGACGACGCCGTCTGGTAACACGTCCGCAATCTCGCGCATGTACGTAAGCAGTGAAATCGGTGTCTGCTCGGCTGGTTTGAGGACGACCGTGTTGCCGGCGGCGAGTGCCGGCGCGAGTTTCCAGGTGGCAAGCAACAGCGGGAAGTTCCAGGGGACGACCTGTCCGACGACGCCGTAGGGTTCTCGTCGGGTCTGGATGTGTAACTCCTTGTGTGGGACGGTTTTTCCTTCGATATTTCGAGCGGCACCGGCGAAGTATCGGAAGTGGTCGACGGCGAGTTCGATGTCCTCGCGAGCCTCAGTAATTGGTTTCCCGTTGTCGAGTACCTCGATAAGCGCGAAGTCCTCGGCGCGTGCTTCGAGCCGGTCGGCCATTGTCAGGAGCAACTGCTGTCTCTCCGCCGGCGTGGTCTCTGACCAGCGTTGCTCGTATGCTTCCCAGGCGGCATCGACCGCTCTGTTGACTTCCTCTTTGGTCCCCTCGTAGACGCCCACCAGCGACTCACCCGTCGTCGGATCTATGGACTGAAACGTGTCGTCGCCACGTCCAGTAATCCACTCGCCATCGACGAAGTGTTTGAGTGGTCCCGACGGGAGTAGCGATTCAGCAAGCTCCGCGTGCCGGGCCTTGATTCGCAGTGTGTCGATCTCTGAATGAGATGTCATCCTAACCCTACTGACACACCTTGTTCACTGGTGTCTCTACGCACACTGCGTAAGCAACCGAAATAAGCGTTCACCTAAATCAAGGCGGAGGTGCCACGCTTGACCAGCGCCTGCCTTCCGACCCCGGCAGAAGCACAAGCGAATAGGGTGGGATGGCTCTGTTGAAATCCTATTATTCAGATATATTCATACACGAAACAGTCGCTCGCTGAAGCCTGCAAATTAGCCGTCACAAGGCTTATTATTAGTTTGAGGGCAGACAACAACATGAGTGCAATCGCAGGGTTCTTGCTGTTTATAGTTGGTATCACCGGCGCAATTTGGCCCGAAGCAACCATTCGATTTTGGTTCTTCGGGGCGGTTGATGAAGATTCTATGTCCGATAGTGGGAAGATGTTCTTTCAGGGATTAGGGGCACTTTGTGCAGTTATCGGCATATTAGTATCATTCATGGGCTGACCTGTCTTGACCACTCAGAGTGACCGGTCTACATTATGAACGAGACAGGCGATAGTGAGTTCACGGAACTGTTTCCACCAGCGTCGTGATCGGACGAACGCACCGTACTTCCGCTTGAGCGTGGAGTTCACAGTCTCAGATTGACTCCGCTGACCGTAGAGATTGGCGTCTAAGCGCGCGTTCCATGCCTTGTGGAGCGATGTGGACTCACGATGCTTGATCAGTGGTCGAACCTCGTGGTAACGGGCAAGTCGTCTGATCTTCTGGTCGTCGTACCCTTTGTCACCAAGCAGAATATCAATATCATCGGGATTGCGTTTGATCAACGACGGTGCAATCTGGCTATCGTGTTTTCGTGTCGTTGTCACGTGGAGATCAAGGATTGCGTTCACCTTCGCATCGGCCAGCAGTGTCACTTTGAGCTGCTGAATCGTGAGTTCAGCGCGTTTCGTGTAGTGTTTCGAGGCGTGACTGCGGTCAAATCCTGATGCATCAACTCCAACAATGCCGCTCGTCGGAAGTAGCGTGGCTGAGAGAGTCAATATAACACGCCACACTGCCATATCAAGCCGACTGAACGCCTTACAAAGCGTTGATGGCGTAGGAAGTTCGGATAGCCCGAGAGCGTGACGAATGCGTGGCATCTCGATTAATTCGTCAAGCAGGCCACGGTAGGTCGTGTTCTTCCGGACTTTGAGACACAGTAAAACAACGTGCTGGGGAAGTGTGTAGCGATGGTTGGAGAATTTCGAGGAGTATCGAGAGACCGCTCGCCGTGCCAGATGGATTGCCTTCTCAGTAAACCGGAGAATCTGCGACTTCGGGAGGACCTTCATCTCGTGGAATTACAGGACGAATATGTAACTCCCTGAGGGTTTCAACAGAGCCGGTGGGATAGTTTACTGATTTACCGAGACGCGGTCAGTCTCCTCATGCTCGCCAGTCTCCTGCTCTCCGTCCCCAAGATACTCCTCACCGCCCATATCTCGCAGCAGGTCGTTGAAGACAGCTGCTGCCGTCTCGAACTTATGGACCGTCGGGAATGCCGTTTTGTCTATCTGTGCGATGAAGTCGCCGTACTCCCTGACGAAGTCGTGACGCCACGCCTCACTCTGCTCTGGTGATGCGAATTGCGCGATGAACTGCCACTCGTGGTAGTCGTCCGCGCTGGCAAAGAACATCACGTGCGGGTCGTCGAGCAATCGTTTGTAGCAACGCTCCCAGTTCTCATCAAAATTCGAATAATGAAAGGCAACCTGAAAGATATAGTATTCGAAGATGTTCTGATTTGGGATTGCACGCATCGAGAACACATCCTCGTCGCGCATCTCGTTTAGGATCTCGTTCACGCGATTGTGAGAGAGTGAGATATCAAACTCTTCTTCCAAGATATCACGAAGTTTACTGGCAGGTTTCTCGGGATATTTCACTCTAGCCTTGAGAATAGCCACATCGCGGGGTGAGAGATCGAACTCGAAATCGTTCCCGTTGATCATTGTGTTCTGTTCGTTCCAGTTTGGGTTCGCAATCGCAATAAGTGTTCTCCAACTATGCTATGGCCGCAAATGTTGGAAATATAAGACATATTCAGTCCTTGTTTCCCGCAGCCAGCGGTCCTTCATTGGCGGGATTCGGATATGCTATATCGACCAACGTACCACTCGTCACCCCAGATAGCGTGATTATACAATTCACTGACCAGTATCGTAATATTACACTCTCATATATTGTGCTGTATAGTAATGAAGTATAATATAATATCAACTAATTATTTACTATCGCGTGACAAATATTGTTACTGGCCCAGTATGAGTACAGCCAGTGATGATTCCACAGAGACGGATAGTGCAATCAAACAACGCCATCGGGACGCCGCTGCAGATGCGATACCGGACAACCTCTCCCACTACATCGGTGGCGAGTTCGTCGCTGGCAATAGCCACAAGACAATCGAGACCCGGGATCCGACGACAGATGCGGTACTCGGTGAAGTGCCCGCGGGCAACGCTGCCGACATCGACGACGCAGTCAAGGCTGCACAGCAGGCCTTCGACGGGGGGTGGAAGGACGCCTCACCGGGAGAGCGTCAGCGCGTCCTCTCAGAGATGGCCCACGCCGTCGAAGAGAACCGGAAGACTCTCGCCACGCTCGAAGTACTGGATACTGGCAAGACGATCACCGAAGCGATGGGCGACATGGGACTGGTCATCGACCACCTCACATACTACGCTGCCGCCGCCCGCAACGTCAACGGGGAAACTCGTCAGACGAACGACCTCTTCGACCGGGAGAAACAGGTCTTCACTGTCAAGGAACCCTACGGCGTCGTCGGCGCAATCGTACCGTGGAACTTCCCGCTGCTCATCGCCATCTGGAAGTGCGGTCCCGCTCTCGCCGCCGGCAACACGGTGGTTCTCAAACCCTCTGAAGAGACGCCGCTGTCCACTCTCAAACTGATGGAACTCGTCGACAACACCGTTCCAGACGGCGTCATCAACGTCGTCACCGGCTACGGTGAGGACGCCGGCGCCCCTCTCTCGACCCACGAGGACGTGCCCAAGATTTCCTTTACCGGTTCGACGGAAGTCGGCAAAGAAATTATCCGCAACTCCGCGGAGGACATCAAGAAGACGACGCTCGAACTCGGCGGAAAGAGTCCCGTCATCGTCTACCCTGACGCCGACCTCGAAGAGGCAGTCGAGGCGGCGATGATGGCCATCTTCTTCAATAAAGGCGAGTGCTGTGCCGCAGGCTCCCGATTGTTCGTTCACGAGGATATTGAAGAGCAGTTCCTCGAGACGTTCACCAATGCCGCGTCCGGCATGACCGTCGGTGACCCACTCCTCGAAGAGACGGACATGGGACCGAAAGTCTCCGACGAACAGGTCCAGCGAACGAACGAGTTCGTGGAGGCCGCCCGCGAGAGCGGTGCAACCATCCGAACCGGCGGCAGCGCACCCGACGACGAGTCGCTCGCCGGCGGTGCGTTCTACGAACCGACCGTTATCGACGATATCGACCACGACCATCCCTCGGTGCAGAAAGAAATCTTCGGTCCCGTCATGGAGACGTTCTCCTGGAGTGACGAGGACGACGTGGTCGAACTGGCCAACGACGTCGACTACGGCCTCGCCGCTGGCGTCATCTCCGGTGACGTGACTAAGGCCCTCCAAACAGCCCGGCGTCTCGAAGCCGGCGTCGTCTGGGTGAACCACTACAACGACGTGTCGGCGGGCCAGCCCTTCGGCGGCTACAAACAGTCCGGCACCGGCCGGGAGAACGCTGCTGAAGCTATCGACGAATTTACACAGACCAAAGCCATCAACGTTAATCTCGGATAGCGCTGACATCCGTCCGTGTCACACGCCTATAATATGGGTTTCGTTCGTTGGCCACGATGAACCAAACAATTATCAGCACCTCACAAAGCATCGCCAGTTAGCCTGGCTGAGTCACTGGGTCTGTTGTGCTCAGTCGTCGATAGCCCTCGAGGAGCGTTGATCGAAGACACGAACTGTCGCTGTTGGCGGCGTTTAGCCGCCGACGCGACAGCGCTTCCACTCAGGCAGACGCTGCTCGGTCGGTGACTACCAGTGGCACCGATCGTCTGGGGACGATTTACGGGGACGGCCCGACGCACCGCGAGGGCCGTCCACGCTGCTCGGCAGATCATATTGCTGAACTCCTTGTCCGGCCACCGCCAGAGGCGATGCCTGCCTCGGCGGGGCGTCGCCACGTATTCGTGGTGAGGATACCGTCACCCGTTCTGTAACAGCAGACTCACCACAATGTACAGTAGCCTCACCGTCGTGTCTCGTGTCGCTGTCGTCGCTATCGCTTGTTCAACAACCTATCGGTCGACGCGATGCCGAAGCGTTTGCTGTAGTGGTATCGAGCGTCGCGTTGAGTCTCGATGAACGACACCTGCCTTCTGATTCGGTCTTTGTTCCCCGCTGGCGGGACAGACCTTTGCACGTTCCACGACAGGAGTCTCACGATTGCACCGCTCCGATTGAGTCCGCTCCGGTCCCACACTGGTTGACCGCCGAAATCGCATACCGCAGGGGAACCTATTCAAAACCTAACCTCTTAGAAATTTCTCACTATTCTGCGGCCTATCGTGACCCTCTCTGCTGACTGACTCGGGCCATATATTCAGTACGGATCGGACCACCTCACCAGAAGATGCCAGGAGTCAGCTGCTGAATACAGAGGACGGAGGATGAGTTTCCCAGAGGAGTCTGTCCGCTTCGGCACGGACGAGCGGAGCGGGTGATAGGTACCTTGGTTGCCCATTTGGCTGTGTGCGCTTTCCGATCTCCTCTGACTCCGAGGGGGACACAAAATCGCCCCTACGCCAGCCAGAGTGCTGATACTGCTTGCCGAGAGAAGAAGAACTGATGACCGAATTGCGGGTCCGGAAACCCGATAGCTGGACAATCGTCTCGTTTCCCGACGCAGTTGTGACAGGACTACGAGGTGTGGACGATAATCCCGTCTGACTGGAGTTTAAGCGTAATTTGGTCGACTTGGAGTGTGAATACTTTCCGATGGTGACCGTCCGGGTCGTACCGCATCGCCGTGGTGACGACGGTAGCTGCCTTCAGCTCCTTGAGTCGACGGTACACCGTCGGTCGTGAGCAGTCACAGGCCGCGACGATATCACGCGCTGGCATAGGGCCATCTTGCAAGGCAGTCACGATCTGGCGGGTGTACTGGTCTTCCAGACACGACAGTAGTTCGTCGGCCGTCGGTCCGGCGTGCATTTCGTCGGAGCCCGACGATGATCGCGTGGTGGCACTTGTCATTAGGCCGCACGCTCCCGTCCGACGGAGAGGAATGCATCGGTCATGAGGCCGCCGGCCGCAGCAACCACGTTGATGACATTACACAGTATCCAGATTCCGGCGACACCGACGGTGGCAACACCGATTGCCTCTGGAAGGGTTGAGACGGCGTACTGTCCGAACT
Organism: Haloarcula marismortui ATCC 43049; assembly: GCF_000011085.1. Classification (NCBI taxonomy): domain Archaea; kingdom Methanobacteriati; phylum Methanobacteriota; class Halobacteria; order Halobacteriales; family Haloarculaceae; genus Haloarcula; species Haloarcula marismortui. The sequence continues at coordinate 70,968 of NC_006397.1, read as the reverse complement.
GGTAGTTTACTCCTGGATCGTCGTAGACGAAAGGGGCGGCCAACAGCGTGCCGACTAGCGCGGTGCCGGTGATAGTGACGACGAAAGCCACTATCCCGTACACGAATTTCAGGAGGACTACCGCTACGCTCGTCCAAGTGGTCGGTTCAGTGGCAAAACGCCACACTGCCGCAAGATAGCCGTCATCGGAGTCAAGTGTCTCTCGTGGCGATGGAGGGGTTGCCACCTCTTGATCCAGCAGGACCGTTGCGAGGCGAGCTTCCAGTCCGGCTGCTCCCGTCGTGGCGACAAGCGTCACGAGCAAGACCGGAAGGCCCACCAGTGTGAATGCCAACCCGAGGCCGAGGGAGGACCCTGTGGTGAATGCAACAAAGTAAGCCACCCCCAGCGGGAACGCGAGCAGGAGGTAGAGCAGTCGCTTGTACGTCGCTGTACGAACCGGTGCGGTGACGAACTGCTGGAGTGTGTCACCTGCAGTCGTTTCCATCATCTGTCTCACGGGTAGACAGAGGTCCGGATAGGTGGTATATACACACTGATGGCTGTAGGTTTGACAGCTGTGGGAAAGATTTATTAACTAGAACTGAACGTCCGGTAGATGGCAAGCAGACCAATAGTGTGTGAGAGTGTCGCGCCCAGAAGGGCCTGTGCGTCAGTCAGCGGCAGTAGTGGGGTAACTACCTCGACGACGAGGAACGGAACAACAGCGATAGCCACGATACCGATTGCCAACCCACGCATCACCGGACTGTCGTTGCGTCGGTAGCCGCGGAAAGCCAACGACGCGACAACGATACCAAGCAGTGCAGTCCCGGCTGCACCAACCGTGGCGAGGGTATCTAGCACAGTCATCGGTCCCCCTGATAGATGACTGCGAGGATAACGAGCAGTCCCATTGCTTCGACCGCGGTGGTTGATAAAACGCGTACTGGAGTAGTCACAGTGATAATATTCCCTGCAGTGAGACGGAGGAGCATTGGCGCTGGAGCCAGCAGGAACATCCCGATGGCCAGTAGTAGAATGGGCCTAGAACGCGACTGGAGATATCCCTGCAGGAATCGATATGTAACGAGCACGGCGAGCACTGTCGCCACAAGAAAGGTAATCAGCGCCGCAATGCTGGTCACCGTTGCACCACCTTCCACAGTCACTTGCAGCGGTATGTGGTTATTGCAGATCATCCGGTAAATTCCTCGTATAGGCGCGTAAAGCGGTCGGAAGGCAGTTCACGGCGGTCGACATCAATCTCGACGCCCGAGTTGGTAAATTCGATTTCGACCCGCTCCAACCGGGCCGAATACGTCTTGTAGTGGTGGCCATCGGGGTCCAACTCCTGATGAGCGATGAGGAGATTTCGATCTTGTAGCCGGTCCACGAGGCGATACACTGTCGAGTCATCGGCCCCACAGCAGTTGCTCAGCGCCTCAACCGACTGAGACTCCTCTCTTGTCTCGACCAAGATCGTCCGGACGTTCTCATCGTCAAGGAGCGTGAGGAGCTCCTCATCCGGCTCGGCGGCCGGCTCCATCAAAATGTGGTTGTACCGCTTGAGGTATTAATTACGGTCCCACGTCTCAGATATTGCAGTCCTCCAATATCTTTAGACGGCGGCTTTCCAAAATATGCTTGTGCCAGCATCGTTGCCCTCCCTCCGATCTATCGTTGTCACGCCGTTGCAACCTCGGACCTACCTCCATCTCCTCTATCTCGGGTTGGCTTTTCCCTTCGGGATAGCGTACTTTGTCATCCTCGTTACGGGGTTTTCGATTGCAGTGCCGCTGACTGTCCTTATTATTGGCATACCGTTGTTCATCATGACATTACTTATTGTTCGAGGACTGGGTGCCGTTGAGCGTTTGCTCGCCAATCTCTTACTCGGTACTGACATCGCCGCGCCAACGTATCCGTTCCGGGACGGCAGCGTCCTAGGTCGCCTGCGAGCGCTCATAGTGAACCGTCGAACGTGGGCCGAGTGTGGCTATCTCCTATTGAAATTTCCTGTCGGTATCGGTGCTTTCGTGTTCCTCGTGACCGGACTGACAATGTCGATTACATTTCTTGCCACACCGGTGTTCTACGACGAACCCGGCTTGCGTGTCGGTATCTTTCCCGCTGACCCGGTCACGCTTGTGCCGTCACTGTCAATTCCGTGGGACAACGTGCTAGTTGGTGCGGAGTTCGTAGTCACAGTCAGTGAGTGGGCTGTCGACTCGTTGGCTGACGCGCTCTTGTTCTCGGCCATCGGCGCCGTCCTGTTTCTGCTAACGCTGAATATCGTCAACCTCGTGGCGTGGCTATCTCGTCGGTATACACGCGCCCTTTTGGGAGATCCAGCCGCGGTGTTGGATTGGCTCTCGAGCCTCTAGACGGCACTTGGCTCTAGCTCAGTTGACTGCTCTGTTGCGTAGCGGCGTTAGTCAAAGTAGTCAGATTTGAGTTGGGCCCTCAGGGGTTGTGCCGGTGGTCTAAAGATCGGTGTCACTTCAGCGTCGCTCAGAGGGCACTATTTAACACAGCCGACAGAATGCTTCCTGATCAGTGGGCATTCTATATTGACTACTGGTGAAACTGTGCTGGTTTTGTATGATAGGTTGGTATCTTCACGTACTCTTTCACTTTGCCGGGCATCAGCACTCACCTGTCTTCTTCATTGTCACCCCACCTCCGCACGGCGCTGAGCCCCTAGTTGCGCATACTTAACACGCAGGTGTAGTGAACGGATAGTTCATCTCGATTGCAGCGAAAGGAATACGATTCGTATCGTTCTATGACATCCTCGGTCGTAACAAAAGTATAGCTGTCCGAGTGCGAAGCCAGCCAACTCTTCAACAATGCCGGAGACACAGAACGGCGGGTTACAGTATCATTTGCCATACAGTCTGGACTCCGCTCGAAGGCAGGCGCTGTCGTACTCATGATCTCCTCTGGCTCCGAGGGAGACACAAAACCTCAGCTGTTCACCGGTCGGTCATGGACGTCGAACACGAATCGTATCGTAGCCAAATTGCACTCCCATCTACGAGAACAGACGTTTTCGACCGCACAGGTGAGACTACACGACGCCATATGCGAATAGCGCAGCCAAACACTCAATAATCGGGTTATCCAACAGACGAGTATGGCTACTATCGAAATTGACGAGGAGGTGTATGAGGCGCTCCAAATTCCTGAGGGAGAGCGGCCGCAGGCAATGAAACAAGAGTTGGCTGTCTCGCTTTACGCACGTGATGTCCTTTCGTTCGGGAAAGCGCGTGCATTGGCAGAACTGTCCCACCGAGAATTCCAGACATTACTCGGAGACCGCGAAATCCAACGCCATTACACCGACACTGAACTTGCTGAAGACCTCGACTATGCCGAATAACGAGCTTGTAGTCTCGGACACGTCACCGCTGCTGAATCTTGCACTTATCGATCAACTCACCCTTCTCAAATCGCAGTTTTCGAGCATCACCATTCCGCGTCAGGTGTGGGACGAACTCACTGATGGAGAGGCAGGTGTAGACACGCTTCGCTCGTTGCATGACGATGAGTTCCTGACGATTACCGAGGTCGAACAGTCGCACCTCTTCACTGAAATCTTCCACGAGCTGGATCTCGGGGAAACAGCTGCTATTTGTCATGCCATCGAGCACGATCCTGACCTCATCCTTTTGGATGAAAAAGACGGTCGACAGGTCGCTCGGAGACACAGCCTGACCGTAACGGGAGTCATCGGAATACTACTCCGCGGAGCCAATGCTGGAGACATTGAATTAAAACACGAACTTGACGCCCTTCGTGACGCTGGCTTCTGGATCTCTGATGAGCTTTACTCAAAAGTCCTCTCTGAAGCCACAGAATAGCTACCGCTCCCACGGAAAGGAGCCAATCCGCTTGCGATAGGCACTAATCTGGTCCTGAAATTCCTGCTCCTGGAAGTCTGGCTCGTCGCCGTGGATGTCTTCGGGAGAGACGCCGTCGGGAAGATGCTCGTAGTCCGTGACGTCCCCCGTGTCATCCTCTTGGTCGGGTTCGTGTCGGTGCTGCCCACACTCCCTGCAGGTCCAGATCAGCCGGTCAAGGTGTGAGTGACACTCGAAACCGTCCAGCCCGTGTGATTCGTGTCCCGTCACGGCGCCACACTGCCGACAGTAGAATCCGATGCCGATTATCTCCGGTTCGGCTCTTGCCTGATGGCGCTTCACAACGCCGGGAACAAGCCAGTACGTCCCATCGTCCTGTCGGAACTCATCCGTGAGCTGCTGGAACTCCGAGCGGTCGGTGACTGGCGACCCGTCCTTGAGGTAGATCCGTGGCTTGACGTCGTCCCCATTCCCGCCCCAGTTGGTCTGCTCGTCGGCTGTCTCTAGAAGCGCCTGTCCGGATTCCTCGTCGATCGTGGCTTCGGTCGGCAGGTCGGGCCAGCCCTTGGTGAGAGTGGCGGCTGGCCCGGTCCCGAAGGCTGCTCGACACTTCACCGTTCCATGGGAGACATCCTCGCCGGTCGCGATGCTGTCGGAAACGGAGAAGGCCGCAGCGCCGAGGGCTCGTGCATGGAAGTCAGTGTTCGCTTCGACGAGCGCGAGTACTACTCGACCGAACGTCCACTCCCCAAGTGGACTACTACCTTGATCGTCGGAAGGTATCTCTGAGACGCCGGTTTGAGCGCAGAACGGACACTGGCGTTCATCCCGTGGGATATCCTGTCCGCAGGTTCTGCAGGTACGAGTCTCATCCTCTGTACGGTCGGGATAGCCGGTGGATTCGAGGACTCGTTCCCGTCCGTTCCCCCTCGTTTCAGGGTCGGAACTCGCTGCGCCGAGGATATCAGCGGGATCGTACTCAGGATTCCGGTCAGTCACACGCTTGGTTGCGTTCGTCATCGTATTTAAACTCCAGCCCCGAGGGAAGTACAAACCGACAGAGACCAAGACAGGACGGGTTGACTACTCGCCGTCCGTGCTGTCTGTCACTTCTGCGATGAACGTGTCCGTTGATCTGTCCAGATCGTACTGATTGATGAGTTCGAGGGCAGCCAGCGCTGCGCCTGTGTCTACGAGGTCTGCGGCGAGCAACCGTTTGAGACGAAGAGTGCCTTTGTCGGCACGGTCGGAATCTGAACCGCGCATCTGGGAAAATTCCATCAAGAGTCGTCGCCACGCAGTCGCCGAGCCGGTCACCGTGAGATTCCAGTCCGGGGCTTCATACCTAGAGGACGATTGCCGGCGGTAGTGGTCTTCAAGTCTGTCGAGCAAGTCGTCGATGATCGTGCCCTTCTCAACGGTCCGTCCGTGTATGGCGTAGTCTGGGTCGACGAGATTGCGCCACTCGTCGTAGGAGGCGATATCGTACTCGACAGCTAGCTCAACCTCGACTGTTTCGAGACAATCGGCCTTCCCGGGTTCATTGACTCGCCGAAGTCGATCTGCGGTCCCCTCGGCGTGGAGTGTGAGGCCTGGGAACTGCGCTTCGCTAGATGCTGGGTGCTGTTCTCCGGTCTGCTCGCCGTTTGTGGTCTTCGATGCCATGGGTACTGTCGGGACGCCCTCACTGGACCGCCCCGCACCCGACCGGGGGATCAAAAAATGGGTCTTGGTCTATAATATCAGCCACTGAATATAGTTTCTTCACCTGTGGAGACGAGTGAAACAGCCGCAAGGTAGACCTGCGAATTGACCGCCGAGAGTTCTACCAACTCAGAGAGATGTTCTGATAGCCGTGCAAGATACGACGCGCATATTCAGCATTACCGCCCTTCGCTCAAGGGATGTCCTCTCGAAATAAAAGGCGCCTTTCAGAATCCGCGCTCGGCAAACGCTTCCTGTGCCCGTTCGTATACTGTCTCTCCACCGCTCGTGTAAAGTGACGGGAGGTTCACGCGGCGTTTACAGGTTGTTCCCCCGTCAGTGTACCTAATGACGAGTCGAGAACGTGTCAGTCCCATCATGCCATCTGTTGCAGAGACCTGCTCAATAGTAGCAAGTCGAATTCGGTCTGGTGATCGGAACCCACATGCGTAATTCACCGCCCAGAGTACGAGGATCAACCCGCCAACGACGGCGATGTGGAGGAAGCTGCCACCGCGGACCGCGCTGACTACCCACCAGATGCCGATTGGAAACGCAAACAAATAGCCGACAAGGGCACTGCTGGACCACCACGTTCCGCGCTGCCAGTAGTCTCGGTAGAGTGACTTAATGTACCCCCAAAACGACTCCTCGAAGTACACGTAATCCTCGGTGAACCGTGCTGTGCCGCGTTTCGTCGGGAACGACTCTATGGAGCACACGCTTCACCCGACTACTCAGAAAGGTCCGCATAGAGTTGAGTAAACCCGCACTCCGGACAGAGGTATGCAGAAAGTGGGGCTTGATACCCGACACCGAGGCGGTCGAGGATACCGCCGTCTCTCTCAGTTTCGATGTAGAGGTCACCGACGCCTTCGGCAGTTACGTTTGTCTGCTCCATCAGGACATCACAATCCGGACAGGATCGTTCGCTCATGTCTCAGTATCGTGTTTCGCTCATCATACGCAAAAAGACCTAGCCGCTGTTTCATTGGCTGAAATGCTACTATCGGCATCTCCCTACGTTAAACACATGCTCTGGCTCTGTATGCAGCACTCGACTTCTATCAATCTTGAACTCTGGTTTGCTTCGATGGGTCTCACGGTTCTCGTCGGGTTTGTTGTCGCTGTACTGGCGGCTACCGGTGAATGATTGTTGCTGACTACAGCTTCCGGGTCCACGATGTTCCTGACAGAACCAGGGTAAATCGTTGCCATTGTGCTATACAGAGGGGGTATGGCGTATGTTCTAAGGCCAGCATACTACGGCTGATTAAACAGCCAGAGAGTCAAGCAGATTTGGCAGGCACGGATATCTGCGCAGATTAACGTGGCCCAAAGAACGCTACTCGTTCAGTACTTCAACATCAAACTTCGAGTGCCAACGGTACCGTCGCCCTCCCCAAACAAATGTGTCCCGGGCGAAAGCATACAGCCCCAAGGGGACAGCGGCTACAAGTGCTGGTACCGTTAGCAGTAGCGAGGCTCGTCGAACCCCGAAGCTAGCACTGACACCGGCTGTCAGTACCGTTAGTACCACCGCGAGGAGCGGGAAGAAGACACAACCGATGAGAACGGCGACCAACACACCAAATGAGAGTTTCGCTACCGTTGGATCATGCGTTGAGAAAATCTGGTTGAACCGGATATGGCGTTCAAGCGTCTGCCGGAGACTTCCACCCATTGGCACCCGGCGTACGCGTTGAACTGATGTCACACTAATGTGTTCCCCGAGGAGACCATCGTCGCTGATCGTCTGGCGGAGCTCCGAAAGGAACCTTTCCTCGTCAAGAGCACTTCTGTCAAATATGACAGCCCCGCCCCAGGCGTGGTCACCCATGTATGTCCCGAGCGTGCCCCCAAGGACATAAACAGGCTCTAACAGGACTGCAAGCGGATCTTGACCGACGAACGCCGGCAACTCTGTTGTCGGGCCGTATTCGGCGTAGTCCTTGTGGAGGCGGTCAAGCCAGTCCGGGGGGTGATGAAAGTCATCGTCGGTCCAGACAAGACGGTCGTGATTGGCGGCTTCCATCCCAGCGGCAATAGCATTTGCTTTCCCGGAACACCCGACAGGGTCGCCAGCAGGGATGAACTGGACGTTCTCCGAGAGCGGTTTTCGGTCCACAACCGGGTCGTCCTTGCTATCGTGGATGATGAGGAGTTCGTCTTCGGGACCTAATTGTGCGGCGACGTCGTCGCAGGCGGCGGTCCAAGACACCGTTGGGAGGAGGACACTTGTTGGCGTGCGTGTCTGTCTGTTCGACATTCGTACTCGAAACGTGAGCGCGGATATGGATGGTAGTTTCTTATGACTTCTCTGACTGAAGCCAGACAGAAAGCCCAGAACGGCACAACCTATATTGACGAACCAAGAGATGGCCCGCTTACAGTGTCCGACGTGCGAGATCCTGAAGCACTCGCAGACCTGCTCGGTGACGAGTGTGCGCGCACGATTCTCGTCGAGGCGAAAAAGAAGCCTCGCTCGGCGGCAGAGCTCAGCGACTGCGCCGGGGTCTCGGAGCCGACAGTCTACCGCCGACTCGAACGGCTCCGAGAGTACGATCTTGTCACCGAAGATATCCAGCCAGTCACCGATGGGAAGAATTACAAACTCTATCGGACAGAACTCGATGGCATCGAACTCGATCTCAGCGAAGACGGCTTCGACATCACGGTCTCGCGTCGGGACCGGATGGTCGACCGCTTCACACAGTTCGTAGAGGGTAGCTGATATGCTCGCCATACTCCAACTCAATCTCGAAACGTTACGAACAGTCCGCCAGGTCAGCGAGATAGTTCCGATGATTCTCGGACTGGCAATCAGTTACCTTGCCTACACGGCGTACCGGCAAAACCGGAGCCGCCCGATGTTGTATATAGCGATCGGATTCATACTGGTGTTGTTCGTGCAGGCTCCGCTGGCTTTGATATTTATTCACATTCTGGAACTCCCCACCCCGCTACTCAATAGCCTCCTTCAGATTCCTGAGTTTGCCGGCCTGGGACTGATTCTCTACGGCTTGTGGACCCCGCGGCGGGACTGAACCGCCTGTCGAACATTGAACTTGACGATTGGGTCAGGGCGTCACACGAATTTTTGTAGTCAATTGCCGGTCATCGCCGGAGACGGGGTCAGGATGACCGGTAATTCGTTACAAAAGTCCGTATCAGTCGGACGGTTCAGTTCCGTGTCCATCGCTGGAGGGATTACCGGACACGGCTCCGTCAGTCGACCGGGAACCCGTCCAGCGCGGCTGGACGGCTTCGTTGTGTGAAAGCGTTTCAGGACCGTAGCGGACGACGAACAAGGTAGCGAGGACCCCGAACGTGCCGGTCAGAATCGCCGCGTATGGGACCGGCACTGCTGCCGCGCCGCCGACAGCCTGCCCGGGGACGTTCACCGCGGCGTTGAGCGTCCCGTGAAACAGTACGGCACCGAGAACAGATCCGTCCGACGCGTTGTAGTACCACGTGAGGATGACCGCAAAACAAACCACGCTGGCAGTGTACAGAACCGGTGAGTGGGGGTACACGTCGTAGACGAACATCGGGACGTGCCAGAGTGCCCAGACGCCACCGACGAGAACACTCGCGGTGAGCGCACTGAACCGCTTCTGGAGATGTGGGAGTGCGAATCCCCGCCACCCGAACTCCTCGTTTCCACCGGTGAACAGTGTCGCCAGCACCAGATTAAACAGGAAGAGCGGGGCCAGTTGCCCAAGGGAACTGCTGTCGGGAAGCCCCACGAGCGAGAAGACGACGACAGCGACTCCAAGGGCCCCAACCACCGGGACGGCGATTGCGAGTCCGTACCAGCGGAGTGGTCGTCGCCAATCGAAAATCGTTGCGAGCCAAGCGTGGACTGATTCACCACGGAGGCGTGTCACGACCGCTCCCGCGGCTCCAGGGCCGAAGGCTCCGAGGACTATTCCCAACATCCATAGTCCCGACCGTGAGGTAGTTATCGAAAACGTCGCAATCCACACCGTCCAAGAGAGTCCGATTGCCAGTGCGGAGAACACCACAACCGGATGTTCGTTGATGAGTCGTGCGAGCAGCGAGCGGTTCGATTCCATCACACTCGGAGAAACGGCTGGAATACCTATCAGGGACGCCGGCCGGCTTCATTCGCTGAAGTTACCGTCCACTCTTATACTACCCGTCAGTTGAACATTGCCGAATCGGGATATCTGCTCCCAGGAACGCTTTGACGGTACAGAATCCCAATCTGCTCTAATAACAACTGGTAGTATATACTTAGGGTCCGGATAGATTGTGAGCGAAATCGCAGGACGGCAGAAATCAATTCCCACAATTACTCTTGGCGGTCGGTATAGCTTGAGACCCACTTGCTCTCAGTGAGCAGTTCTACTAACGGACCGATTCATCCGAGTTAGCACGGAATCGATAGTGACGGTTCGCTGTACTTAATCTCTACGCTCATATGAAGCACGTTACTGGTGAGTCAGAGAACGGTTCGGACGATTTCTTTGAGAGCTTCTCGACCAGGTTAACGTAAGATTCGGCGGCGAAGTCGGAAAGCTCTGAGATATGGCGTGAGCTTATCTTTTGAGACGCCTCGGTGCGGCGAGAGCCACGCGTCGCACAGAGCCGCCTCAGGCGCTGTCTGTCAGAGGTGTTGCTCAACGTTTTCGCACTCTCAGGCGCTCTCTCGGACGAATCGTCCGAGTTTCTCTTGTTTGATATCAACCATGCTTGCGATTCCTTGGATAGATTTGTTGTTCACAGGTCGAATGAGTCCGCGAAAGTACTGTGTCCCACGACGCCACGTCGTCTCCCAGTTTGGTCACGAAGAGCCGTCGGCTCTCGTGGCGAAGCACGCCTGGTACTGTCTGAGAAAGCCTGCCACATTCCCGTGGTTATGTGCAAGTTCGGTCATCGCAGTGCTTCTTCAGCTGCCACAATCAGCTTGCCGAATTAGCCCCCAGAAGTAGTGCTAGTCCGAGCTCAGTTTGGGTAGCATTGTCCGTGCGACCACACCCACGACCCAGTAGTCGGGGACGGCTCGGGGATTCGTCTCTATTCACTAGTTTCATGCGCGGAAGAGTATCCTTACGTGAAACACGCTTTTGAACAAAAAAACATTTTACATACACCCACAAAGGCCTGCTGTGGACCGACGTAGATTCCTCCATGGCGCAGCCCTCCTTCCGACAGCCGGTCTGGTCGGACTCTCTGGCTGTAGTAGCTCAGAGAGCCCGCCACCACGCCGGTCCCGAGTCCTCAGCACAGTTACAATCGATAGCGCCCAACTGCTGGCTGAGCTCGTTGACGACCCGTGGGTAGCCACCAGACGAGACGGCGTCCCAATCAATGGACAGAACGCGCAGTCACTCGACAGCAACGCCAAGGATTCACCGAGTGGACTGTCGGTCATCGGCTCGCTGAGTCCCGTTGGAACGGCCCAAGCACAGAAAGGCGGTGGTGGCGGTGGCCGCGGTGCTGTTGGTCGTGGCCGAGGCTCCTCCTATTCTGATGCGCCTCGTACTGGACGAGGCCGTGCCAAGTACCACGGTGGCGCCTACGTTGGGACGTGGTACGATGACCACGATGACGAGGTGCGCCGGGCCGAAACCGAAATCTCCGAGGTGGGAATTGCCCGCATCGGCCCAGTAAGCGACACCGACGAGGAGCTGCCTGCGCCAGGGCCAGTTTCGTGGGATGAGACGTGGCAAAATCCCGACGATACAGTTAGTATCGACGTCACGAACGCAGGCTGGTACCGAGTCGGCACACACACTACCGCAGCCGACGGCACTAATCTCGGCTGGGAGGCCGTCGATGTCCTCGTCAAGGACGACAATGATACCTACAGCATAGCCCAGAAGTGGAAGGTTTCACCCCGAATTTGACCCGCAGCTCGCCCGTCCGCCGTTCGTTGCCCTGAGTCCCCCCAATGACACCACGACCGCACCATCCGCGCCACAGCGTCCCGCTGCTGCACGCGCTCACGTTTATCGTTGCGCTGTGTAGCTTTGCGTACGAACTCGTCTTTGCCGAGCTCTACACAGTTGTCTTCGGCGGGAGCGTCACTCAGTACGGCCTCACTATCGGATTGTTCTTTTCGTCGCTGGGGCTAGGATCGTTCCTCTCAGGCCGATTGGAGACAGACCCCGAGTCGAACTTCTTCCGTGTCGAAACGTACCTCGCCGTCGTTGCACCGCTTGGGTTCCTCCTCGTCATCCTGCTCGGAACGCTCAGATACCCCGCTGCATACGCGCCACTAGTCGGCGCGATTGCCCGGCTCCCGATTGTCACAATCGGGTTCCTCTCAGGGTTCGAGTTGCCGCTGTTGACCACACTATCGGAATCGGTTCGGGATACGGCGCGGCCCCCCTCCAGTATCGCCCGCGGGGTTCGGCGACTCACCAGCCATCTGAATCGGGCCTTTGGAGTGGTGTTGGGCGCCGCTTTTAGCATCAAGCGGCGAGAGGGCAAGCCGAGCGACCCAGCCGATGAAACAAGTGCCTATGCAGCAGTATTGGGCTTTGACTACCTTGGCGGGTTAGTCGGCTCACTTGTCTACGTGTTCTTCCTCTATCCGGCAGTTGGACTCATACCGTCGGTGTTCGTCCTTGCGTTCCTGAACGGCGTCGCTGCGCTAATCTTCGCGAGCACGACGGCGAACACACACAGACCAACGCTTCGAAGCCGACTCCCACAGCCAGTAGGATCAACGGGGAAGGCGCTGTTCGCAGTCTGCCTGCTCGTCACAGCAAGCACGGGCGCCGCGGCTGTCAACGCGGGCCCGGTTGGCGAGGACGTCTCTGAGTACTACTTCGAACGAGAATTCGAGTTGGAGTACGCTCCGGGGGCGATGGACGTTGCTGTCACAGACACGTGGACGACGAGGTACCAACGCGTCACGGAGTACAACCGAACGTGGACCGGCAGCGGCGACAACCCGTACTTCGGTGCCACCACGGAACACTGTCTCAGATTGGATTCCGCTGTCCAACTCTGTGAGTCGTGGGCAGACAGCTATCATCAAGGGCTCGTCGACGTCCCGCTGTCGATGTTCGAAAATAGTACTGACACGAAGGTTCTCCTCATCGGTGGGGGCGATTGGGCGGCGATGGACCGACTGCAACGACACGGGGTTAGTGTCGACCACGTCGATATCGACGGCGAGTTCATGCAGCGGGCGAAGACCGATCCGTTCCTTGCGCAGTACCACGACGGAGCCTACCGATACCAAAATAAATCGACGCGCGTGCAAGACGCGTTCCAGTACCTCGAGCAGTCCGAGCAGCGCTATGACGTAATCTTGCTGGACATCCCTGGGGCGACCGACGACGACCAGCTCCCGCTATACTCTGTGGAGTTTTACAGTCAGCTGCGCCAGCATCTTACAGCAGACGGCGTGATCGCGACGTGGACGTATTCACGATACAGCTACGCCCAGCACAGAACCGCGTACTACAACACGGTTCACAAAGCCGGCCTGACGAGTGCAGCACCGTATTTCGCATGGGAAGATATTGACGCAGATGGCGAGACAGAGCGCGTCGAGCGGTTCACACTGCTCGCACCGGCACCGCGCGATTCGCTTTCGCCACATAACGGCACAGCATACATGAACCGCTATCAGCACCGCTACCAAGCGGTCGAGTGGGTAGACACGCCGAGATACGCCGGTGTCCGGCCGAATAGCGTGTTCCATCCAAACTACGATATCCTCATTAAATAATGGGCGACACAACACACCAGACCACGACTGAACTCTATCTGGCACATCCTGATGTGCCGCCGTCGTTCAACGCGATGGATGTAAAACAAGCACAGACGCTCCCCTTCTGTGGGGAGACAGCTACCTTCCGCGTCATCGGCAACTCACACGCCGTTACTGCCGACTCGCTCGGGTTCCATGAAATTTGCTCGTGCAAACCCATCTCCGAACAGGATGCCGAGGTAATTCCGCTCGAACAGGGCTGTACGGACTCACTTGCGAGTCCACACGGTGTGTCTAGCATGGCAATGACTCTCCCACTATCGGAATTTGACCCGGAAGCGGACTACGACCTTTGCTACGAGTTCGGGCCACGTGCCTATACGGCGATCACGACCGACGACAGGACGTTCGAGACGTACCACACCTACCCAGAGCACGACTTGCTGGTGGTTACCACCACAAGCATCGCGCAGTACTGGGCCCCGACTAGCATCTAACGGACCGATTCACACCATGAGCGAGTACACAGGCGACGTGACTCTCAACGGCGGCATAGAGACACCGGTTCGGATGTCCGGACTGGAAGACATGTATGTACAGCCCGACTCGATTGACGGCGATCTCGACTTGCGGAACGTCGAGTACGTCTTCACCGGCGTGCCAATCACACCGGCTGCTGACGTGGCTGACCCGGTGACTGATATCACCGGTACGCTGGAGGATGGCTACACGGAACCGGATGGCGTCCATGGTGACCTCGCGGTTGGCACAGCCGAAGACGTGTTCATCGCCCACGGCGCTGTCGATGGGGCACTCTCAGCGCGTGGCCCCGAACAGGTCTTTGACGCCGGCACAAGCGATGCGCCGTCTCGTGACCCCGCAACCTACGACGTCACGGTAAGTGGCTGGCAACAACAGCGAGAGGTAACGGATCCCAACACTGGGGTCGTTCTCTCAGGCTGTCAGTCCACCGTTAACGTGACAGGCGCGACAGGCAGTGTCAGCTGCTATCTCATTGGGACGAACAACGAACTCATTGTTCGCGGCGATGCCGCTGTCGAGGTCCATATTGTCGGTCGGGACAATCGAGTCGACCTGGGTCCCTACATCGACGTCGACACGGCCGTCGAAACCGGGTTCGACAATACGATCGACGTGCAGCCGTTTCCGGCCGACGATCTCATTGAGACGACCGAAGACGAAGCGTACAGCGCGGTCACGTTCGGCCGCGCGAAGGTGACCTATCAGTCGGTTGCCGAAGATGAGGACTGGTGTCGAGGGTGTGGTGAAGCCGCTGATGCGATCATCGAACGCCAACAAAAGGAGGCGTTCTTCATACTGGGGACACCAATCATTACGTACGAAGAAGGAGGCGGCAGCTACGAGTGCGAACACTGCGCACACTCCGCCCCGGATACGTCGCTCACTCCGGAGGAACGGCGTGAGATTTTTTGAACGACTATGCTCCAAATAAACAATCACGCTACTGAATAGCTACCCCAATGCCCAGTTCACTCTCCCCTAGCGACGTATGAGCTCAGTCCCCGACGCCGAGACATGTTCGTATCGCTTTGACCCGTCAAACGAGACAGACGCGTATATCGAGACAACATGGGAGTGCCCACACGAGTCTCACGCAGAGAGCGACAACTGCATCTTCCATATGTCGCGTGCCGAGCGCCGGTCACTCGATGTGACCGACGACGATATCGTGCAGACACTCCGTGAGAACCTCACCTCTCAAGACCCGCGAAGTAACGAGTACGTCGGGGCCGACCTTCCCACAATGTCGCTCACATATCAGCAAATCGACGGGGCGACAAACCATCTGCTCAACTTCCAACATGCCGATATTGCGGCACTAGACATCACCCACGGCCACATTGCGCAAGGAATCAATCTCCGGGAGGCGACCATTGGCAGTCTCAAGCTCGACGATGCCATCCTATCGGGTATTCTTGAGGCGACAGCAGTCACGGTCACCGACGAATTCTCGGCGAATGAGACGACGTTCCACGAAGATGTCCGCTTTTCTCAGGCACACTTTCACGGTCGTGTCGACTGCGATGAAGCGATCTTTGATGAGGATACGAGCTTCCGAGACGCATCATTTACCGGGGAGACCTCATTTCGGAACATCACCGCACGTGGCTCCAGCCACGAGTTAGACGATCATATCTCCTTTGCTGGCGCTCACTTCGAGTCAGCCGCATTGTTCAATCGCGCAGCGGTTGAGTGTGCGACGTTTGCCGACACGCAATTCGACGATGATGCGACGTTTACCCACGCGATATTCGGTGATGACACCACATTCGCGACTACAGAGTTCCGCCGGTCAGCAACGTTCAATGAGGCCACGTTCAACGAAGACGCTACGTTTACCGACGTTACTGTCGATGGACGTGCCAACTTCCGGGGAACCGAGTTCAATGGCGGCGCCCGTACCGTTGAAGATGATATCGCATTCGACAATGCGCATTTCCGTGGGGATGCTGATTTCAAGCTAGCCCGGTTCCGGTACGCTGATTTCAGCGAAACCACCTTCGATGGGCGGCTCAACCTCGACCGTGCGGAGTTCGAAGCCCGGGTCGACTGCCATGATATGCACGTGCTCGGCGACCTCTGTCTCGACCGGGCGGTGTTCAGCGATCCTGTACATGCCCACGACGCCACCTTCGAGGGCTCTGTTAGTGCCTTCGAAACGGAGTTTTACGCCGACGCGGATTTCGTGAACGCGACCTTTGGTGGGCCTGCGACCTTCGATGAAGTGCGGTTTCACGAGGACGTGAGCTTCAAGAGAGCGACGTTCAAGTCCGAAGCCAGCTTCGTGGGTGCGCTCTTCGAGGGGGAAGCAAAATCGCTCGAAGATAACGCTACATTCGAGGAGGCGGTCTTCGAGACCAACGCTACGTTTCGGGAGGCTACGTTCACGAACCTGTCTCTATGGGATACTAGATTCGCGGTCGAGGTTGATTTCACCGGCGCGACCGTTACTGGTGAGGTGCATATCCGTCTCCACGCGCTTGACGATGATATCTATATGAATTTCGTCAGCGCGAGTATTAGTGGCGGCCAAATCGTCGAACCCGGCGATTCCAATATTCCATTCGACTTCACCGAGGCCACAGTCGGAAACGTCCAGTTGGGAAGCGAGAACGGGTCCGGTGAACTGCTTGATCAGTTTCGGTTCTGCCGTACTGACTTCGACCATTTCGACTTCTCGGATCACCACTCGTACTTAGAGCGGAACGACTGGGTTCTACACGAGTTCAGCGGGAACAACGCGACTGGCGATTTCAGCGTGGAAATGACTCCCGACGTGATTGAAGAGACCTACCGGAAAGCAATGACGAGTGCCAACGACGTCGGCGATACGCCCGCGAGTCGCGAGTTCGAATACAAGCGGTTCCACTACAACCGGCGAAAAAATCTCAGTCTCATCAGAGACGAATACTCGCTGGACGCAACGACGAAGGCAAAGAAGGGGGCTAGTGTCGTCCTGAACCGTGTGATGCAGTTTACTTGTGGCTACGGGAATCGACTCCCGCGGATTGCTGCGCTTACGTTTCTTCTTCCACTCGTATACGGCATTTTGTATGTCCTCGGAGGCCCCTTGGAGACTGGGGCAGGCGTTGTCTGGAATGCCGAGGACCAGCTGGCAGTAATAGGAAATGGCATCTACTACTCATACATTTCCTTTTCTACCATCGGCTACGGCGGAATCGGTCCTATCGGGTGGGGAGCGAAGCTCCTCGCGGCGAGTCAGGGGATGCTCAATGGACTCCTGTTCACGCTGCTCACGTTTACCCTGTTCAAGCGGGTGCTTGGTGGGAGTTAGCCACGCCAGAAAGGTAGTTGAACGCGTCCACCGAGCACTGAAGCTACCGAAAACCGACCCCGCCAAGGTACAATCCGTTAATTGATACTAAACAACATATTTGATCCAGCACTGCCATCATCAAACCACTACTGCTCACGCGTGCATACACACCACCGCTTCCGGTGAAAAACCACCAGACTACAGTAGTATTTACACTCGAAACACGGTGTGGTGAACCTGGGATGTGACCATGCTCAGCGCAGGAATGGCCCTACACTTCGAGTGCCTCCATCGGCTCAACCTCGAAGGTCAGCAGATGCGACCGGAGTTGGGCGTAGGCCCCGTCACCGTCAGTCGTGACACAGTACCGATTTGGCCTTGCCTGACGAGGATTGCCGTCGTTCTCTTGCCACGCCGCCAGCGTGAACTCAAGCGCCTCCAACTCGCTGTCAGCACCCTCAAAGACGGCCGCGACCGACGGCGTCCCGTGGTTGTCAGCGACGTAGGCAACCTCAACACCGTCGTGGTTGGCGTCAAGTTTCGTCCACCCATCGAGTTTGTCTGGCGGGTCCTCAGCGAACTGCTCGATTTCGCGTTGGGTCAGTTCGGCTTCTGCGGCGTCGCGCCATGCTTGCTTGATGTCCTCGGCTTGGGACCGCTCGATCTCCTGAAGGACGTCGCTGTCGATACAGTCGGCGGCCCACGCAAGCACGGTCTTGGCCTTCTTGTGCTTCTGCTCGGGTTCGCCGTTTAGCTGCCCGAAGTTCATCTCTTGGGGAAACATCAAGAGGACATAAGAGCGCCAGTAGCCGGGGCTAGCATCACATTCCTCGTCGGCATTGGGAGCCCACGACTCCATCGAGGTCCGGACTTCCTCGTGGTGTCCGAAGCCGGTTCGGACGCCGCCGGCACGCAGGACTCGCTCCGCAAGGTCGATGGTTCGCTCGCGCTCGTCAGCGGGCGCTTCATCGGGGCGCTCAACGTCGGCGTAGAATGGCAAGCCGACTTTGCTGATGATCGTCTCTTTGTAGTTTGAGGTAAGCAGCGGTTCATCAACGAAGATCGGGTCAAACGGTGGTTCGGCTGTCGGCAACATACTGGAAAGCCTCCAGCCATGGAGGCGACACAAAATCGCCCTGCGGCAGAGTCCGATCTAGAGGTACTGGTCGGCGGTGTCGCCGTGGTTCGCTTCCAGGGCTTCCCAGTCCGCCATCGCGTCGTACTCTGGTCGAACCTCGCCGTCCGAGAGCATATCGTCGACGAAGGCTTGGACTTGTTCGTCGACGGGCGCGCCCTGCAGGTCGCGCTCCCGAGCCATAAACTGGATACCACAGAACGAGCGTCCGTCTGCTGCAAGTTGCCAGAGCAGGAGCTTTCGGTTCTGGTAGGTTGCGAGTTCGGTCAGCAATGCATCGTCTGGTGGATTGGACATTGTGTGGAACCTCCGACTGTGAGGGTTGCACAAAACGGACATAGTGGGCAATATCTCAATCGCCTACATGATGTATTAGAACAAACAGGAGGCCTGAGTTCAGTTAGATAAACAGATGTCTCATGTGGTACAGGATAGCTGACCTGAATAATTTCAGCTGCGATGTTATGTTTAATCTGTCCCTTTTCATGAGAGCCTCCAGATGAGACTTCCAACGCAAACACCTACACAGGCGGCGTAATTCAACTCTGATAGTGCCTGTCTTGCTGTATCGGTCGTGGAGAAGTGGGACCCCCCGGTTTTCACGAGAGTTAATATGGACCAGTTAACCGGAATTTTGTTCCCCACCCCCCACATTTCACGAGAGTTCAAGAATAGCAGCGCAGCTCCTAACTCATGAAATGTGGGGTGTAGTATGAACAGAGCAGGTCATCAATTGTGTAGTAACTCAGAGAAAGCACGGAGTCCAGACAGTGAGTGGAGAGGGATTGATGGTCTCTCAGTGAATCAAATGAAGAGCAACGCGACCGTAGATTCCTATGGATATAGGCTACTAGCGATGGATGTCGTTTGTTAGCGACAATCCATGAGAAGTTGATGTCTCCTTACTCATGCAGGTTGATCTCTCCCCCTCCCCCCATATTTCATGAGAGTTGCTGTAGGGGAGGGGAGGGAAGAAATAATGTCTGACGTTTCTTGCTGGGACCTCACTAGAGAATTAAACTGAACCTAACGTATTACGGATCCTGTTCTAATCTATCTGTATTAAATCTTCTTCTCATTCAGAGTTTCATTTTGCCCTCTCTTCCCCTCCTCTCTAACGATACTCTCGTGAAATCTGGGGGGAGGGGGTTAGTGCAAAACGTCCCAACTCATGTGAAAACCGACGCATATGTCTCATGAAGCAGTGGGGGCATCTCATGAAACAAATGAGTCCCATGAAGCGGTGGTTTTATTTCACATAGATTGTATCTATCGGGTATACGATGGGACTCGAACCGTTCTCTCCTGACTCCACTATCTTCCGAGACGAATCGGTCCTACGGGACGGGTATCAACCTGACCGCCTTATTGAGCGCGACACAGAACTTGAGCAGTACCAGAGTGCGCTCAAACCTGTGATTAACGGTGCGCCGCCGAAAAACCTATTTCTATATGGCCAGACTGGAGTCGGGAAGACACTATCTTCGAGGATGGTCGTTGAACGACTGATCGAGGATCAGCAAAATATCGACGGTGTCGATGTTCAAGTAATTGAGCTAAATTGCAAATCGCTGAACAGCAGTTATCAGGTGGCTGCAAACCTCATTAATCAATTTCGTCCGCCAACCGAGCAAATCAAACCGACCGGGTATCCGAGCGGGATGATCTACAATATGTTGTTCGATGAGCTGGAAGCACTCGATGCAACACATTGCTTGATCGTACTTGACGAAATTGATGCCATTGGGAATGATGATGACATCCTGTATAAGCTTCCACGGGCGAACGATAACGAGAACGTTGAAGATACACTGGTTGGGGTAATCGGTATCTCGAATGACTTCACGTTCCGCGATAACCTCTCAGCGCGTGTGAAGGACAGTCTCGCTGACGAAGAGATCCATTTTCCACCGTATGATGCGAACGAACTCGGGAACATCTTGAAACAGCGTGCTGGTGAGGCGTTTCACGGTACTTCGGCTCAGCGACTTGATGATGGCAGTTATGAGTTACAGTCTGATATTTTGGAGGGCGATGTGGTTCCGTTGTGTGCAGCGTTTGCCGCACAAGACTCTGGAAGTGCCCGACAGGCGCTGAAGCGATTGTATAAGGCTGGAGATCTGGCACGAGATGAGGAGTCCGACGTCATCACCGGAGCGCATGTGAGACAGGCAGACGAGATTGTTGAGCGCGATAAAGTGCGCGACGAATTAACTCGCTTGCCAACACAGAGTAAACTGACTCTCTACTCCCTATTACTGTTGGAGCGGGAGGATGAAACGCCGTCCAAGCGTAACCGAATTTATGAGCGGTATGTAATGGCTGCAAAGCGTATCGATGCGGATGTGCGGACTGACAGAACGATTCATGACCGGTTGTCACAGTTGACGCTGAAAGGATTCCTGGACGTAGATGAACAGAATAAGGGCCCCAAAGGGGGCTCATACTATGAGTACGAATTTTCGATTCGCGCGGATTTGGCACAGGAAGTACTTCAAGAGGACGAGCGGTTAGCGGAGTTGTTTGCTACAGACGAGACATCGACGACGTTAGACTCGTTCTGATTCTGTCGTGATCCGGATTAACCAACAACAAGATCGGCTACAATTGGTTGTTGGCTAATACTTATCTATACTCTATAGCTTGATAGCCAGCAACTTTACTTACCGGGGGTTAGACAGACAACTCCGATTTCGGAGCCGAGACACTCTGATTAGTTTGATGATCACGATCAGTTTTTTGTAGTGAACGGCTAGTTACAACCTTATTCTGCCGCGAGATACTGCGGATTCCGTCCATTCCGTCAATTAATGCTTGGTGATCACATTAGTACACAAAATGTAGATTATGCAAATTTTTCGAATTATGTATATTTCGGTGATTATGGCAAAATAAGGATTGTAGCAACAATCTACATAATATACAAAATGTAGATTGTGTGGATGGCGTACGCAATCTGTCTGACGCAGAATTAACATGGATGAACTTCATTAGTATCGTATGAGTCGAGCAAAACCTACATTATCAACGAAACGCACACAACGTTTAATATTCGCACAATGTGAATTATCTGCAAAATGTACAAAATTCATTTGTTACGGGAGTGCTGACCTATGAGTGCCGACGAGTTTGAGGGGCTCCCTGGAGCAGCTGTCTCGTTGCTAAAGGGCGGCGTAGGAAAATCCACGATCGCACTCAACATCGCTGATAGACTCGCTGCTCGCGGCCATGAGACGGTACTCATAGATCTGGATAAGGACGGGCACATGACGACCCAGCTTGGGTACGATGATGCCTACGATCGAGATATTAACCTCGGTGACGCCCTCATCAATGGTGAGGACCCCGAGGACCTCCTTATTGAGACGGATTTCGGCGTTCACCTGCTCCCGTCGAGCAACGATCTCGAGAATGTGGAGACGAGGCTGAAGGACGAACGATTTGCAGATGTGAAGCTTCGGCGGAACGTCGTTGATCCGCTCATTCAAAACGGATACGACTACGTGATAATTGATGCGGCAGGTGGCCGAGGGAAACTTTCTGACAACGCTCTCATCGCAGTCCAACGTGTCATAGTCCCGCTGATCCCACGTGCTGGCTCGATTAACGGTCTCAATAAGATGATTGAACGTCAAATTTCTCCAATCCGGCAGAATATCGGGTTAGACATCCTCGCAGTTACCCCAAATATAATTCGAGAAACAATGGGGCAACACAACGAGCATCGGACCCTCGTTGAAAATCTCAATCGAGAGTTCGGTGCGTTCGTCCCTGAGTACGCTCGTATCGACCCAGAGATATTCGATACTCTTGATGATTCTGATCAGACCGTTGAGAGTATTCCAAAGCCTGGAATCCGGGAACGGACTGCGATTTCCCGCGCGTTCAAGCAAGGAATGCCCGTCTCAGAGTTCGACGAAGACTGTGACCAGATCCCGAATTTCGACCACTTGGCGGACCTCGTGGAGGAACACAGCCATGCCTAATGAGGACGACCGTTTCGGAGACGTCGCCGAACAGCTCAAACAAACGGAGGAAGAGACGGCGCCAGACGACGAACGTACTGACACGGAGGATGAACCGCAACCGGATGAGGAGATAGCTACTGAGGACACAGAGTCGGAGATTGAGTCCGCACCTGATCAAGATAAGGAGGATATGGACGAATCCACCGGCGGGCCGGCTTTCTCCTTTGACGAGACCGATATGCACGGCTTCTATGTCCGAGAGGAGACGTGGAATGGCGTCACCCGAATGCGATCCTCGGTGACTGCCGTATGCTCAATGTTTGATGTCCCCGAGTTCGAGGGACGAGAGTTTCAAGATGCGTGTCTCCGGGTGATTGCGGACCACGGTGACGAGGTCGCCCTCCAGATCCTCCGAGAGCGTGGTATCGAAGCTGATGAGGAACGTGTTCAGGAAGTTGTGGAGATGCTGAGCGAGCAGGCCGCGAACGACTAAACTCGGATTTGTCTGATTCGCTTCACGATCTGGGTTTCGCACATAATGTACATTATGTAGATATCTCTGATCCCAATCCGCTTGCAGTCTTGCGATTATTCGCGGAACTGGGTCCAGGCGGCGGTTGCGTGTAGTCCAAAATAACGATCCCAATGCGTGGGAGTCCACGGAGAACTGAACGAGCATACGGCCGTGACCGTCAGTGTCTATGCGTGGTCTGAGTTGCGTGTGGGCCATCGCGCCAGTCGATGGTCCACACAGCTACGACTCGTGCGAAGGCATTCGAACCGCTCCACGAGAAATCAGGGAAACACGCCCGTATGGTCTGGGGACTGCAGACCGAAGCGTGACCCAGAAACCAATGTCCTGACGGGCCTTTGTCTCGCAACCCACTGGTTCGGTCACGACCAATACAACGATGTCGAAATCGTTCTCACGTGGCTGCCGATCACGATCGGTAGCACACAAAACCATGATACGAACCCCGCTGGGACGCTAGTACTACTGATTTCGAGCTTGTGGCCCGGCTTCACTTAATGGGCTCTACCACAACTGGAACCACGAAACCGCGCTCTGCCAGTCCTCGACGCCGAGCCATCACTACTCGACGCGCTCGGCGTCGATTCTCGTCCTGATTAATCAACGCTGTACAACGCCTGCCACGAACGATTTACTGAGCAGTTCGCAGACGGAAAGACGGCACCGGGGGGAACCGCATTCGGTCGTGCTTGGCGCGACCGATTCCCTGAGCGATTCAAGATGTTCATTCAGACGTCCGCCGAGCGCATTCTCAGGGTTGCCCACGAGCTGGGCAACCCGCTCGGCTGTGGGCGCTCGAACCAGAGGACAAGAGCTATGTCTCTATCCGATCCGAGCAGCGTTACATCGAAAAAAAGGCAAAGCAGGTAACGCGGCGCTGTGTGAGTACGTGTTTCCGGCGATGGACCTCGACCGACCAGCTGAAGGAGCGCGGTACCACGTCAAGACGAGCGAGCGGGCACTCGCGTACGTGCATCGACATTCCTCCCATCGCCAGGCATGATCTCAGACTCGGACCACCGGAGTAATCACCTGAGTCGTGGCGGGCTTGTCAAACGGTCCAGCGGCAGCGCTGGCCCGCCTGGGCGGATTTCCGACAGTCGTCGACTCCAGTTGTCACGTCACAGCTGACAGACTCATCACGCGCTAATTTTGCTTCATTCTCAATCCATTACAACCGCTAAAACGGCTGAATTCCCACGCATCAGACGTCTATCTTGGTCTCCTAGCAGGCAAAAATTATGTTGCTTATCAAAGGTCAGAATTTGAGCGTAATAGTTGAGACCAGTCGTCGCAATGCATATCGTATTCTGACGTAGTTCATAAATAGTATGAAGTCGTAGTCTAGGAGAGAACGATGGCACGAATTACCGGTTCTTACCCAGATGACCTTGACCTCCTCATTGAGGGTGCTGTCGAGGCTGGTGTGTTTGGTGGCAAGAGCGATGCGTTGCGCGAGTTCGTGCGTGAATACTTCGAGGACCACGAGAACGAACGGATTGCAGCTGCGGTCGCCCTCTACGAACGCGAGCGGATCACACTCGGTGATGCTGCAAGACTCGCTGCTGTGGACCGCTGGACGATGCGTGACATCCTCCGTGAGCACGGTGTTGAACTTCGCCTCGGACTCGTTGACGAAGACGACGCAGCCTACGAGGTAGAGGCAGCACGCGAACTCGAATTCGATGATGAGGACTCGTCTGATGAGGAGCCACGTGCTAAATGACAGGTAACGATCTCCCAGCGAACCCGAGCGTCTTGAACACGACTGTCCTCTCGAATTTTGCGTACATCGATCAGCTGTGGATAGTAGCTGACCTTTCTGGAATCTGTACGGTACCAGTCGTTCGTGAGGAGCTCGAACACGGCGTTGCTAACCACCCATATCTTCAGGAAGCACTCGATGCGCTTGACGACGAAATCCCAGTTGCGGCGATTTCGGATACTGTCGCAAACAGAGAAGCCGTTGTTGGGGAGCATCTCGATCCTGGGGAAGCACAGGCGTTCGCCCTTGCCGACGCACACGACGGTCGACTGCTGACAGACGACGGAGATGCTCGGTCGTTTGCGAAAGATCAGGGCGTGACCGTTGTGGGGTCGGTTGGCGTTCTGTTGGCTGCAATCGATGCTGGGAGGATCGACGAAGCCACTGCTGACGAGTGGCTGTCGAAGTGGATCGATGAGATCGGCTACTACGTCCCGTATCGAACGATTTCGGAGTATCGATGACAGGCTTGTTCGAAGTTCAAAACGCCTGATTAGAAATTATCGAAGATCTGCTTAACTCTGCCGAGAACCTCGTTCACGTCGATAACGTGCTGATGGACCGGGAGTTCGACAGCCAGCACATTCTGGAGATGCTCAGCCAGCGTGGACTGTCGTATGTCGTGCCGAAGCGGATGCAAACCAGCGAGAAAGCGCAGGCCAAACGGTTGCTCCAGCGGGGTCAAGACCGATACGAGACTGATAGGAAACTACATCTCGGGAAGAATGAGTGGCACGAGACAACACTACTCTATCGGCGAAAGGAAGATTCTGAGCATGGCGACCACCGTCAGTACTCAGTGTTTATAACGAATACCAGCAGTGCTTTTCTCACCGAGTATAGGTATCGGTGGGAGATAGAAAGCGGCTACAGGTCGATTAAACGGCTCATGGCCGCGACGACATCGAAAGACTTCGGACTCCGGTTCTTTTATTTCGCGTTTGCGTGCCTGCTGTACTCGATTTGGCGAGCAGTGGATCTACTCGCGCAGGTCGAATTGACCGGTGAATACGAACACTCGGCAATTGTGACAGCCGACAACACGCTGACGTTGCTGAAGAAGGAGACAGGAATCGGGTAGCAGGGTGCTTGGTTCGGGTTAGCGCGGTGTTTGAGTGGCTACACTGCTGGAAGTCTCGAAAATTTGCCCATTTGATTGGCAACGTACCAAGAATAGCCATCTGGAGAGTAATTTGAGGCAGCTCTCGCGGACTGAATCGGCTAAAAACACGCATCACAGTCCCGCTAGACCCCCTGTAGTCTCAACTCCCCCATTCAGGCGCAGAAGTTGAGACTGGTCGTCTCAATACATAAGATTGGATTCGACGGTTGGACGCCAATCGTTTTCCCCGCTACCCTTCGATTGAATTGTATCGATTGCCGAGTACGTCGCTCCGGCTGTGTATACAGATACAACGTATGCCCCTCGCTCAACTCCTCGAACAATACGTTAGTCTGGGTATCTTCGTCCTCGCGGCAGGCCTGAGTGTACTCAGCTTCCTCGCATGGCGGCGGGAACGTGATCGTCGTATGTGGATCGTTACGCTCGGGTACGGGATGTTTGCCGTCTACGGGCTCATCGTGTTTCTCGAGTATCCGTTGCTTCCGTATTTCCCGTACACCACGCTCGAACTGCTTGAACACGGGAGTGCGATTCTGATCCTTGGTGGCCTCCTGGCGTTCTTCGTCGCTTTGACGCGGGACTGAGCAATGTCGGATCCGGATCTCGAACTGGCCTCTCGGCGGGAAATCTACCAGCGGATAGCCGACACGCCGGGCGTTCACTTTCGTGCGCTCCTCGACGAGCTCAAGTACGCACAGGGGACACTCCAGTACCAGCTCAGGTGGCTCGCCGACAAAGGCCTGATCGACGTCTCGGACGACGGCAAGTACACGCGGTACTATCCGGCTGCCGAGTTCGACGAAGCCGATCGGACAGTGATGAACGCGTTGCGCCGGGAATACAGTCGCCGCATCCTCGCACATCTTCTCACTGACAGCCCGCTTTCGACGACTGAACTGAGCGAACGCCTCGACAAGGCGCAATCGACGGTCTCGTGGCATCTATCAAAGCTCGCCGAGGCCGACCTCGTCACGAAAGAACGCGACGGCCGAAGTGTGGTCTACGAGGTCAGCGATCCCGATCGCGTCAAGTACCTCTACACGGTTCACCGGCGCTCGTTCACGGACAAAGTCGTCGACCGTATCCTCGGCCTCTGGGACAGCTACTAATCCGGGATCGCGTTCGATGGAATCCCTCGAAGCACCAACAGACGCAACAGGAGCACGTACACGAGAAACGCCACTGAGGGCCCCAGCAGAGGACGGATGAGTCCCGTCAGGTCAGTCCCGATCGCTGCAGCATGGATTGTCCCGAACGCGAACCCAGCATATGCAAATGAGTGGACGACGCGTGGCCCCCACGGTCGCTGGAAGCGTTTCGCGTCAGTAAAGCCTAGAACTGCGACGACAAGCATGAGCAGTGCCCCCGCACCCACGGCGACGCCGCCGAGGAAGTACGGCATCGAGTATGCCGGCGCTGGAACCTGTCCGGTGACGACGAACCACGCATCAAGCACACCGAGTCCTGCGTGTAGCAACGTGACGATCATCGCGAACACGGATAATTCAATATGGATTCGTTGAGCGGCCTCGTGGAGCATTCCAAATGACTCCGTGTTGTAGAGAATGCCCGTGAGAACAGCCAGATACAACGCCGGATATGTCACGAGTGCGGCACCTCGGTCGAGGAGCCAAACGAGTTGTGACATTACGATGCCCCCGTCGTTTCGACGACATCAGGACAGCCGTCCGCGTCCTGGAACCCGTTTTTCGTTTCCGGTCGTGTCGGACACGTATCCGCGGAGTCGTTGATACTATCGCCGTCGTAATCAGCTGGGGCCTGTCTCGTTGAAACGGTCTGGTCGACAAGGTCGCTTTGTTTTTGTTCGGTCGCTTGGGCGGCACGCACGTCTCCGATCTGCCAAAGAGCAGGGACAGCCACCACTAAGACGACGATTGCTACGATGGTGGTTCGTTGCTTATGTGTCCAAGACATGTGTCTCAAACCCTTCTGTTGGATGAAAGACGCCGTCGTGGATGATGAGTGCCTCCAGACCCTCCCATTCTGATGCTAATTCGCGTGCCTCAGCAAGTGGGAGTGCTGCGATGGTTGTCGCCAAGGCGTCGGCTTCCATACAGTCCCGGCGCACCACGACAGTGACCAATTCATGACGAGAGCCGAGGGATTCAGTGGTTGGATCGTAGACGTGGTCAGTCCCGTTTCGCGATCGTCGGTAGCCGCCGGACGTTGCGACGTACCAGTCCGTGTCGAGGATCTTCAGCGGTGTGTCGTCGCCGTACGGACTCTCGATGGCAACCGGGCCTGTCGGTGGAGACATATCCCCGCCACCACTAACGAACCCACGTCGACCAACACCGCCGAGTGCCTCGCTTGCCCGGTCAACGATGTACCCTTT
The DNA here is from genome assembly GCF_000011085.1 of Haloarcula marismortui ATCC 43049. NCBI lineage: Archaea > Methanobacteriati > Methanobacteriota > Halobacteria > Halobacteriales > Haloarculaceae > Haloarcula > Haloarcula marismortui. The sequence goes on along the minus strand of NC_006397.1, from coordinate 43,024 downwards.
GGCGAGGCCATTGAGATCGAGTTTGATGTCGGTAGTGACGTGGGGCCCGCTGGTCCGGACAGTTCCGGTATCGAATCCGTCTGGTGGTGTTTCGCTGTCACCACGCAGGAATGTTTTGAGCTCGTGTTCGAGGCGGCCTTGATAAATATCGAACACCCCGTCGGTCCGGTCGTTGTATTCGAGCCCACGCCGGACGATACGCGCGATGTGTTCGTTCGCGATTTCCCCTTCACGGTTGAGTTGACTGACGGCACTCATCTCATCGAAGGCGTTCAGCTGTGCTTCGAGTGATTCAGCCGTTTCTTGGGCCGCGGTTGCCGCAGTCTCGGCCCGAATGCCTGTCGCCTGAATCCGAAACGTCGTGTCACAACAGCTGAACGCGCGGTGGGTGTCCCCGAACCGTTCGCACACTGATGCGAGCGATCTCGTCATCTCGGTCACTCGTCCTCTTCGTGTTCGTCGTGTTCCTCTTCGTATTCCTCCTCCTCTTCGTGGTCGTCGTTTTCTTCGTACTCCTCGTGTTCCTTGTCTTCGTAGCTGGACTGGGTCTGGACTGCTGGCGTGAAGTCCTGATTCGGCGTCGGCGCATCCGCAGCGACCTGTTGCGATGCGTCCGACGCCGTCGAATCGGGTGAGTCGGTTTGGTCGCCAGCCTGCGCGAGGCCGCCACCGGGCAGAGTAAGGGCCCCGGCGACACCAGCTGTAAGGAGCGCACCGACGAGCGTGAAGGCGACGAGTTTGTTTTTCGGGACGGGAACGCGCATGGTTAGCTGTCCCTCGGTTTAGAACCGATAGCTTTGACGTGTCGGTCGTTGCGTTTTGCCATTGCAAATAGAGGGTTGAGACAGCCTTAGTAAGTCGTTCGCGTCCAACCCTCGAATCTTCGTACAGTTATCGAATCGGTTCAGAGCGCGAGGTGGGTTCTGAGTATATATGTGACATCGTTATTGAGCAACTGGCAGTCTGGCGATTCGCCGCATTGTCTTTCGACGAATCTCCCGAAACCACGCATTATAGCCCCGCTAAATTCGGTGTAGTCTCAACTTCAGTTTCGGAATTCCGTATAGCAATATATCCTTTATCAACACCGACAGAGCCAATAATTGCACTATAAAGGGTACTGAAACACCGAAATTCTGGTTTTGTAGATAGGTTTGTATTAATGCAATAAGCACCACCAGTTTTACCCGGACCGCCGCTGTACGGGAAGCATGGATCGGCTTCCGCCTGCATACGACGCTACTCCCGGGGGTGACGCCCTCGAAACAGCCATCGAGAAACGACTCGTCGATATCGACTCCGGGCGCTACCGAACAAACGTCGCGAGCGTGCTTCGGAAGTTCGCAGCTTGGTCCCGGGACCAGCACGGTATCTCCAGTCCCGAGGATATCGACGACGACCTTTGTCGGCAGTACGCTCGTGACCTAGCCCGGGCCGACGACAGAGACGATATTTCACCAGAAACCGCCCGCCGCTACTTCGCCTACGTCCGCTCGTTCCTGACATGGGCTGTCTACGAGGGTCTGGTACCGACGAACCCGGCCAAGACCAACCACGCCGAAGGCCCGCTTCCGACCGACGAGACTGAAACCGACCAACAGTACTGGACGACACGCGACCGCGAAGCCATTTGCGCGACTGCCACCGCCCGCGTCGATGAAGCCGGCGAGAGCGACGACATTGACCGCACGGCGGCCTACCGCGACCAGGCACTCGTCTTCTTACTCGCCTACTCCGGAGCCCGCAGTGCGGAACTCGTCGCCGTCTCCGATGATGAAGAACGGAACGGCCTGCGGTGGCGGCACGTCGACCTCGATGCTGGCACGATGCAAGTGTTCGGCAAGAATCGCACCCGTGAGTCTGCACCCATCCTCGACGATGCACTTCGCCCGCTCCGGCGCTGGAAGCAACTCCGAGAGCCCGACGAGAACGAGGCCGTGTTCCCCAGGCTCGACAACGCGGCGAAAGCACTGGACCCGACGCCGTCGATCACAACGCAGTCAGCCCGGAACATACTGGCAGACCTCTGTGAGTGGTCTGAGTATGACTTCGAGGAGCCGCTGAAACCCCACGGGGCTCGCCGTGGCCTCGGTCGTGAACTCTATCGCGAAAACCCACAGCTGGCGCAGGACGTACTGCGGCACAAGTCCATCGAAACAACACACGAGGGCTATGCACAGGAGGCCGCGAAGCGTACCCGTGACGAAGCGAACAACATCATCAGCGGTAAGTAGAGTACACTGCCCGGATCTCGCGTTGGATTCTATTCTATCACCTATTGTACACAGTCATTGTTGGTAGCGTCAGTAGGGCTCAACTCAAGAATTATACTGGCCAAGAGACGTTTGGCCTTTTGTGGCCCGGTTCGCTGGTTCGACTGTTGTCGCGATTATTTCGTCCACTTCGCCGCGACTGTCACCATCGCTATTTATGGCCCGAGTCGCACCCTTCGAGCGAACTGTATTTATTCCCGCGTTCACCGACGAGTTCAAAGTAGAAATCTATCCACTCGCGGGTATCGTCGGCAGCCATCAGAGCGTCGGCAACTCCTCCTACGAAGGCCTCTTTCTCAACGTCCTCAAGTTCGACAATAGCCGCGATCTGTTCAGAGTCCATCTCGATACTCTCGTTGAGGCCGTCCCAATTGATGAAGCGGTCATTTGGGATTGCTGAAGGAACCGTTTGCGCTAAGAATTCTTCCACGAAGGCCTCCGTGTCAGGTCGATGTTGCCGGATTGGCATACTCTTGCTAGAAATAAGTATTCAGATAATACTTCTGGAAATACAAAGTAACGAAAAACAGTATTCGGACACCCGCTTATCATTGGAAAAGAACACAACAGCTGCTGGTAATGCGATTTGTTTTTCATCTACACCGCTGTATTTCTTCGTCAGATTCAATCTAGTTCTGGTCCTCTATTGGTGGTCAGTTAGTCGTTACTTCTATAATTCCTGATACTATTCAACGAGGGGCTTCAGCCGCAGTTCTCCGAAGGCGTATCGGTAGTATGAACAGACCCGCTCAATGACAGCCGGCTCTATCAGAATCTCAGCACACTCACCGGGCAAAACCGCATCAACCGGGACGAGTTCGACGCTCGTACGAACGAGGTACGTTGACTGACGCCGTCAGACACGCTCACGGACCTACCTACGCCGACCAGACCCGTCGCTGGAGGTGACCACCAGTGACGGAGTGCTGTGACCAGAGTGGTGTCAAACAGGTGCTATGTTCCTTGCAAAAGGGGCATGTCGGGCGACGGTGGGCACCGACAGTCTCGCCCGACAACCGCAATTGTCAGAGGCACGGACAGGTTCCGGATCCTGCATACCGCCTCACCCACGTGAGGGTGGCGTAGGAGTCGGCCTGCAGCGGGGACCAGAACCTGTTTTGGTGGTATTCGCCGTCGATAATTAATTTTAACTATGGGTTGTTAGCCAGTGTCAATCGCAGCCCTGCACACGAAGGTTGCCACACTGGGTCAGGTGAAACCCAGTCTCGACAGTCAGCGCTGGCATAGACAGAGACAATGTCTCCAGTTCCGTCAGCAAAAAGCTGTAGCGGTTCTGGGTTCCGGTGGTCTCTTCGTGATCGTGGCGGTGGCCACGACAATTGGCATTATCGAGCCACTGTGACGTAGCTATTTGACTAGTCCAGTTTTCACCAGTTTCTCCGAGAGTGCAATCGAATCTCAGTATGCTGGATACACCCTCTGTATCTTGCGCGGTACTACTGGCAACCACCGAGTCGAACGCGGACGGTTCTGTTGGCTTGTTCCTCTGTACTGACCAGATCACATGAACTACTCACTCAGGGCCAACCGCCCTTTTTCGGTGTTGATGATGAGGCTGCAGCAGATAACTGGAACAGCTACGAGTTCTCCGTGGCCGTTGTTTCGGCTGATGGTGACGCCGAGGAGGTTGTACTGAACCACGCTTTTCCAGACGGTCTCGGAGTCCCCACTACTTGATTCAATTTATTTTGACGTAGTTATTACTACTGATACTTAGGCCGATGTTTTCATGTACGTATGTAACCAAATGTAGGTATGTCAGAGAGCGCTGCTACTCCATCGCTTTCCCAGAACTGGGAAACGCTTGCAGTTCATGACTGGGACGGCGACACTGAGCTCATCGTAGAGCTTGCAGAAGTTCTGGAGGAGTTGTCTACTGATGACGTACCAGTACTGGACGAGTACGTTGACGCTGAGTCGCTCTGCAACGGGCTTCAGGCAGTAGCGGGGCGACAGTTTACCGAGGTTCGTTTCTCTGTTGAGACGTATGAAGTCCGGATTCGTCAGAGCGGAGCAATAGAAGCTCAACGGCAACTACATCCCGAATAGACAGGAACTGCGGTCGTCCGGTTTAATTACTTGCTCTCATCCGTCTTTAGCTAAGAAAGAACCGATGTGATTACGACGGCTTATTGCGGTTACTTTTTAAGAGGAACGAGGAGGCGGTATGCAACAAGATATCTCGAACCGCCTCGCGGTCGGCTTGGTTAGCCACAACCAACCGAACCACTCACTCCCCAGCGATCTTGGTCTCGTCGTCAGACACCCATACGCTGAAACGGTAGTTACACCTGCTTAGAGCGCTCAAAAGAACGGTCAGCGCCAGACAATCATTCCGTACCCCAATCAGGTCCAACTGGTGGAACCACTGCGTGCTTATTTGCCAGGGGCATTGTCCGCGGCCCCGTTCGCGGCCGAAGTCGCGTTCTCTGCGGCCGTATTCGCCCCGGCCTCACTGCCACCAGGTGTCATGCTGCTGATCACCTCACCGAGGCCACCGGACTCACCGCCGGCCGCGGAGCTAACCTCAGCCAGAATGTTCCCGACGAAGTCCGGAACCTGCGCGGGGAGGTCTGTCGGTGGGCCTGCCTGCATCCCCATCTGAGCCGTTTCGTTTGCGAACTGGACAATCGTCAGCGGATCTGCTTCGAACATTGCAACTCGACGTATCGGGCGGGAGGTGATAAGGGGGCCAAGCCATGAGGCCGATTTGGGGCCGGTTTTCGCCGAATTAACGCGATTAAATCAGGGATAAATCGCCTTGTCGTAGCTTCTCGCCTCGAGATCGATATTTGGGGTGACCATCGGGACTGGGTCGTGCAGGACGCGCCAGCAGCGACCTCGAAAGTCGATGTGTTGGCCCGTAGAAAGTACATCTGCGACGAGTGTGCCATCGGCAGTGTGTCCAAATACGCACCCACCGCTCAACGTGGGTGCTCAGCGAATATCTACAAACGCACCCAGGTATCTGGCAGGATGTGCATGAGCGCCTCCGGCGTGTGCCGGAGGAGTCACCGGACTGCTGGCCCGGATTCGAAGCATTCTGTGAGGGCACATAGACTTCGTAAGCGTACCCGGACTCTTCCAGCACTCTGAAGACGCTAACCAACAGAGAATGAGAACCGTCCCGGCTGTTGGTTAGCTGATCTAAATCCGCTGTCTAGCCGTCCATTGGGTCTTAACTTTCTGAGATAAACGTTGACGGCGAGGGTGCAGCCATCGCAAGAGCCACCACAGAAACCGAAATACGGGACGTTCTGTGAGGAGAGCTACTATAGCTCAAAACAGTTTTAACCGGACTTCAGCGATCAATAACCTCGCCATCCCCAACAGCTAGCTCGGATTCCAACTCAGCAATCAGTTCCGTGCCCTCAGCATGGAGTTCGTTCGCTCGTTCCAGCGCGACGTCTCCGTTTTCGAGCTGTTCGATAATCTGTTCAAGTCGGTCGGTCTTGTCGGCGATTGTCTCGTCTTTCATAGTGGAAGCAGGATGTACAGGAGCAAGGCCACAACAAGCAAGCCCAGTGCTACCAAGATGAGCAGCAGCCGTCGACGCTGGCGGCGATGGGCAGCGACCTCTTGTTCACGTTCTCGCTGCTGGTCATACTGGGTCCGCGCTTGCTCTAGCCGGTTTGCAAGATCAGTCAGTTCATCTCGAACGTGGGTGTCGTATGTGCGGTCCAACTCAGCTTCGAACGCAGACAGATCCGACTCAACTGTCCGTCTGTAGGCCCGTGTGAGTCGGTCGTCCATCGTTTCCAGCGTCGTCTCGGCAGTCTCTGTGTAGGCTGTGTTGAGACGTTCTTCGAGTGTTTCCAGTTCCGCCTCCAGCGTGGTCCGCTCTGGAACGATGTTGCCCGCCTCGGTCGGTGTCATCACCCGCCTGTCGGCCACTTCATCGGCCAGTGTTCGGTCGTTCTCGTGGCCGACTCCAACCACGACTGGCGTCTCGGTTTTGTGGATGACACGGCAGAGCGGTGTTTCGTTGAACACCCGGAGATGCTTGTCAGAACCGCCGCCGCGAGTGAGAACGATAACGTCGACCCGCGGGTCGTCATCGAGTTCACTGATCGCACCCATGATCGACATCATTGCATCGTCGCCCTGAACACTCGTGTTCTGGATGACGATATCAACGTCAGGATATCGCTCGTGAATGCTGGTAATTGCATCCATTCGGGCATCGCTTGTTGCACTGGTGGCGATCCCGATTCGTTCTGGGAAGTCTGGAAGCGCCTGTTTGTGCTCCGGATCAAGCAACCCATCCGAGTCCAGCAGTTGCCGATTTTGCTCGTATATCCGCTGGTACGTGCCTTCACCGACCTCAACGATGTCTTCGACGATGACGGACACGTTGCCCCCGTCTTCGTAGTACGACAGTGAGCCTTTCACAGCCACCTGCATCCCATCCTCGATCGTAGCGTCGATAGCTGACCGCTTGTATCCGAAGAGTACGCAGTGAATCGTCGAGCCCTCATGGACCAGATCAAGATGGACATGGTCATTCGAGGACACGCCATAGTCAGAGACATCACCGACGACGTAATCGAAGGCAAGCTGGTCTGCACTCTCAACAACTGCGCCGATATCTTCATTCAGCGTATCAACGTAGGTAATTCGCTCCGTTTGGAGTGCTTCCTGAAGTGTCTCCAGCGATGTCTGCGTCAACTCCGGCCCCGAGCCCATTCGCCTCTTCTGTAGTGCAGTTGTGTACTTAAGCCATGGTGGTTCCGTCAGGTTACGTTCGTCATCTAACCGGGGTGATATAGGAAGTATAGCGTCAACGGACCAGCTCAGGCTGTCCTTGCAAGGGCATGGAACTGTCACGATGGCAGTCTGACGGCAGTGTGAGAAGCAATTTTGTGACCCCCGCTGGGTGAGGGGATTCCAAGACCAGCCTCACGGTGGCAAGTAAACCCACGCCACTGGGTTTCTTCCGGCGACAAAGCACAGCACAATCGCCGCGCCAATCTGAGTATCGTGGCCAGCAGTCCAGTGTCAGATTTTGCTGACTCCAACGCAGGGGGTTGTTTTAGGTTGACAGCGCGGCGAACTCGTTGGAGGTGTGCGGTTCTATTCTAGCCGCGCACAGCTTAAAGTGTAAATGGGAATATATTTTTTAGTATGGTGGAAGATTCCGATCAGACACAGGAAGCAGGTCAGTCGCCAGACCATCCGACGGTCGCACTAAGTCGGCGAACACTGCTTCAGTCGACCCTTGCAGGAAGTGCGATATTAGGCGGAGCCGGTCTACCTATAGCAACTGCCAACGATGAGCAGTCCGACGCGAAGGGTACTGGAAATAGCACCGATAGCTGGGAGGGCTTTCCACCAAGTGGAATCACTGAGTATGGACGAAGCGTTACCCTCGGAAACGGGCGAGTCCGAACCTTTACGAGTGAAACACCGTCAGGAGAGGCGAAGTATCACGGAATTGAGTTCGATCACGCCGCACTCGAAGGGCTTCCAGACGAGACGGATATAACTGAATCAGACAATCGGGCAGAGACTGATAAGTATCGGATTGGCGGACAGGCAGCAACGATCCACTTCAAACAGTCGCTGCAGTTCTTTGTGCCGTTCCCGGACGCGGCTAATACGCCATTTACTTTCTTGGGACTCAACTGGAATCCAGACGGCCATTTTGGTGGCAAAGGAGCGTGGGAGAAGCCCCATTTCGATATCCACTTCCACATGCTTGACCCGGCAACGGTGGACAACATTGCGGGTCCACAGGTTCCACCGTACGATGCCAAAACATCGGACGGAATCGAGACTAACTTCGACTTCGCTCAACTTCCAGAGGGGTACATGCGACCACCGCCGCCCGTCGCTGATGAGCGGTATATTACAGACATGGGTGAACACGCAGCGCCGACAGACGCTCCTGAGCTCCCAAACGGTCCCGACGAGCAGGGTGATCCCACGAACTTTGACAACACACTCATTCAGGGATTCATCGGGGACAAAGAGGGGTCACAGCTGGCGTTCGTAGAACCGATGCTCACCCGAGAGTTCTTGAGCGGTTTCCAAGGCACCAAAACATACGATATCCCGCAACCGGATGAATATCCACATGACCAGCAGCACCCACACGAGTACAGCGTCCGAGACGTTCCATCGACGGACAAAATCGCAGTTGTTATCGAGAGCTTCAAACAGGGTTCCAATCAAGCGAAGGAGTAGTCTTCTCTGCACGGTCTCACTCATAGATGAAGCCACGAGGCCAGACTTCACCGGACTTCAGGAAACCGCTCCAATTTGCACCGTTCAACTCTGCGAAGCGGCTTGCAAGAGAGTCCGCAGAATCCGGACTCACGCTGTGTCTCTGAAATAACGGCAGTTATTTCGGACGCACCGGGATTGAACCGCCAGATTAGGCCTTCAAGCCACGCCGCCAAGTCCTCAGGTGGCATCGAAGCTGTGCGCCACAGTTTCACACCAGTCACTCTCGACGGACGAACACCACGGGACAGGGGGCCTGAACGAGGACATCTTGCGTGGTGGAGCCGAAGACGGCTTTCCCCGTCGGTGAGCGGTTCGCTCCACCGACAATGATGAGATCTACGTCGGCAGCTAGGTCCATGATGCTGTTCGCGTGTGGCCCAGTTGCAGTGCGCAGTTCGTACTCGACTTCTGCGGAGTCGAGCTGTGAGACGATTGACTTGAAGAGCCCGTGTTGGGCCGCTATCTGTTCGGGCGACACCTCAGAGGCGTCGTCGAAACCCAGACTTGTTTTGCTAGTTTCGTATTCCTCATCAGTGAATATTTGGCCGACGACCACTCGGGCATCCGCCGGCTTCGCTATGTCGATCGCTGTCGATGCGAGTTGCTGCCCGTTACCCTCGTCACCGGGCCTACCAGCGACCAGTACCGTTTCCAGTGCCATGTATCAATGATACACCGATCCAGCTGTAAACGTTCCGGTACTGGCACACAGGCGCTCCCCGTGGCGGACCCACATACTGGGGAATCATCCGAACCGATTTCGGGAACCCAGAGTTATCCGAGCCGCCCCGGATTCTATTGCCCACTATCCCGTTGTTGAGCGTCGGCGACGGCGACGCCAGCGAGGTTTTGCCGCCCGGACGGGACGTTTCCAAATATCGCCTTGTTCGTGCCCGGTATCGCCGTGCCATACAGCGCACCGAGGACGAAGACACTGCACAGCAACAGTCCGTACGTGTCCGCGACCGGGACGAGCAGCGCGCCCCCGGCGAGGCCGACGAGGCCCATCGAGAGGGTGCTGTGTTCGCCGTACCGGTCCGTGACCGCACCCAGTGGCAGTAAAAACACCGCGTAGCCGAGCGTCAGTACCGTCACCACGAGTCCGACTTTCGTTCCGGTCAGCCCGAACTCGTCCCGGAGAAACGGCGTGGCTGCGAACACGGCGTAGTAACAGATGCTCGCGGCGAGTTGCCACAGGAAGACGAGGGATATCGTTCGGTGCTGATTCCTGTCCAGAGAGAGGGGTCGACACTCCAGTCTCGCTGTGTCACCAGAGGAGATGCGGCCAGACGAAGGTGAACAGCAGCCAGATGAGCCCCGTCAGCACTGCAGTCATGACGATGTTGAGGATAACGCCGGTTCGCAGCATGTGGCTCTGCTTGATGTATCCGCTCCCGTAGACGATGGCGTTCGGCGGCGTCGCCACGGGGAGCGCGAACGCGAAACTGGCCGCGATCGCCCCAGAGACCGAGAGGAAGATCGCCGTCTTGAAATCCGTCAGCCCGAGCGTGGCCGCGAAGACACTGCCCAGACCGATGAGTATCGGGACAAGAATGGTCGTCGTCGCAGTGTTTGAGGTCATCTCGGTCAGGAACACGACGACGAGCACGACCGCGGCGATGATGAGCACGACCGGCATCCCGGTGAGCCCGCCAAACACCGTGTTCGCTATCCACTCGGTCGTTCCGGTGTTCGCGAGCGCGTCGGCGAGCGAGATACCGCCGCCGAACAGCAGGAGCGTTCCCCAGTCGATGTCGACGAGTTCGTCCCACTCCATCGTGTCGGCCAGCACGAGCGCGGGGATGGCCATCACACCGACCATCACGTAGTAGAGGAGTCCCTGGTGGCCCTCAAGTCCGAAGATCGTCATCCCGCTGCCACCAAAGAGCGTGGTCAGCCACACGGCCGGCAGATACGGGGCCAGGAACGTGCCGAGGCCACCGAGCACCCAGAGCCCGGCCGTGGCCCCGAAGATAATCGCGACACGTCGCCCCCGCGGGTCGAGACTGTCCTCGTCGTCGAGGTACGCCTGTGCCTGTGCCTGTGCCTCGTCGACGTTGTTGATCTGGGGCGGGTACAGGACGTATGTAAGGAGATACCAGACGAGAGGGAGCGTGATGAAGACGACGGGCAGCCCGATGAGTAGCCAGTCGACGAATCCGATTTCGTACCCAAGGATAGCGTTGAGTTGCCCGACGAGCACGGCGTTCGGTGGAGTACCAATTATCGTCCCAACACCGCCGATACTGGCGGCATAGGCCGTCCCGAGCAACATTCCAATCTGCATGTTGGTAAACTCGTCCGCGGTGCCGATGCCACCGTCCGTGGCCGTTCCCGAAGCAGCCCCTTCTGGGGTAGACTCACCGACCGCCGCGACGCCCTCGCTGCTGAGCACCTGAGAGAGGACACCGACCGCAATCGGTGTCATCATGGCTGCCGTCGCCGTGTTCGAGACCCACATCGACAGTCCCGCAGTGGATATCATGACAGCGCCGATGAGGCGACGGGGCGAACTGCCCATCCTCGCCATCGTGTACAGCGCGATACGCCGGTCGATGTCGTACTTCTGGAGGGCGTTTGCCAGCATGAACCCCGCCATGAACAGGAAGATGAGGTGGTCCGCGAACCCGACGAGCGCGGTGTCCATGTCGTCGTAGACCCCAGTAGCAGTGAGCAGCACCGGAATCGACAGCGCGGTCACCGCGAGTGGGAGCGTGCCCGTTACCCACAGCGTCCCGGCGAAAAACATCGTCGCGAGCGTGTACTGACCGGCCAGCGAGAGCCCCGCCGGCGTCGGTGCGGCTGCGATGAGCACCGTCCCGAGACACACAATCCCAAACTTGACCAGCCGTGTCTGTACCTCGCTCAGAGTGCGGTGTATCATTGATACACAGGGTACTCCCCAGCCACTGGTCTTAAATCTTGGGTGATGTATAATGACGTTTTAGAAGTTGGTGACTATCGCGTTGATCTGGTCCGGACTGAGGTCGACCGCATACAGGTCGAACAGGACCTGACGACGAGCGTCCGATAGGCCGCGAGTTCCGTTTTCAAGCATTGAGAGGTGTGCCTGCATGAGGTCGTCGACTTCTCGCTCGACGCCCCGTTGCTCGTATCCGGCCGCGACCCGGAGGAGTCGCCACGCCATCGGTGAAATATCGTCCACGTCGGCGTATTCGACAGTCTCGGAGTTGTCAGTCACTAAATTCAACACCACCGTGTTGCCCGTATTCCCTAGAACACTCACCGGACCTCGGCCGGGATTCGAGGCAGATGTGCAATGTGTTCAACCTGCCCTCAGTATGACCACCCACAATTTAAATGATGCTGGTTAGATGGACCATGGGATAGGCAGCCGAAACACGCCCTTCGACTGAGGGAGCTCGACAGTCATGCCACTGACTAGGGTGGTTGGCTGGACGGACAAAATAAAAGTCGCTTTCGGGATGACTGCCCCCATGCCACTGCTACAGTTTGACATCGCACGGACGCTATCGGATGCTGCGAAAACCTCGCTAGCCGAACGCGTAACAGAATTCTACACGACCGAAATGGCGACGACTGCTGGCCACGTCGCGGTCACAATCCGAGAGCGCGACCCGACGGAGATGCATCTCGGACGGGCCGTCGATGGACCGCTGCTGTTCCTCGACGCTGAAATCCGTCGCGGGAGGTCCATCGACCGGAAACGCGCGTTCGCCCTCGCCACGATGGAGTACGCGGCGGAAGAACTCGATATCCCCGACGAAAACATGAAAGTCGTATTCACCGAACATCCCGGATCGGCGATGATGGGCGTCGACAGAGTCGGTGGCGAGTGGAACTCCGACGAGTGAGTGTGTCTCATCGACTTTTCGGAAGCGCCGCCAGAACATCTGTTCGTGACCGGCGTGCATCCCGCCGCGCTTGTGGCCACCGCCATGGTCGCCGTGACCGTCGTGGCTGCTGTGCTCCTCGTGGTGGGTGTGGCCCTCATCGTGACTGTGTTCACGATGGCTCACGTCACCTGAGTCGTGCGAGTCGGCCACCACTCATTCACCGCGTTGCAGTTTCCGACGGCGCGCGTCGAATTCCTCCTCGTCGATTTCACCGCTGGCGTAGCGACGCCGCAGGACGGTCAGTGCGTCGTCGGTCGTGCCACCACCGGAGTCACGCTGGGTGAGAAACAGGTACCCGAGGCCGAGCGGGATACTAATCAGGACCACCGTCCAGAGCGTCATCCACAGGAACCCACCGCCTACGCCCGTGGTGAACTTCCTCGCGTTCATGTTCGCCTCGACGAACCTCATCGTTGAACTCGGGTTGATGATTCTCAGAAACCCATACTGACTGTTCCATGGCATCTTCGGACTGCCACCCAACAAACCTCACTGAGGGTCACACCGACGCACCGGCGAGCATTATTCGAAGCTTCGATGCGATCAACCCATTAAACAGTATTTTATATCCACTCAATTGTTACCATCCCTGTACATATGTATAGGTTTGCGAGGAACCTATGCAGCCTGCGAGGGCTTGCACGTGTGGTGGTTGTGGTGATGCTAGTCACAGCGAGCGGATGTAGTGCAATCGGGAGTTTGTCCAGTGAGAATGAGGAGCTCCCATCAGAGGATGAGGCAACAGACCGCTACGCGTCGGTAAATGCCGTCAACGCAACAGTAACCACAGTCCAAACCCGGAACAACAAAACAGCCACAATCGTCACTCAAAAGCGGGAACGAGTTGGTTCGTTTGCGTATTTTGAACGAGTGATGTCGGTTAATAGAGCAGAGGAAATGAGACAACCACGGGTTGGTGAAGGTGGATTTATTATTGCGAACGGATCAACGCTTGTTTCCTATGATCCAGAGTCGAATGAGCTTCATCGAATGTCATTCCAGACCGATAATAGCTCTACAGAGGCGACGTATCCAGAACTCCTCGCCGCTGCGAAGAATAACCGCCCTGTCCCTCAGCCAACGGCGACACCGGGCATTTCACCCCTGCCAGTAGTGCCACAAAAAAACGAGTCTGGAGAAAACAGTTCGTCTGCGTATCGTGGCGGGAATGTGACAGTCCTATACAATGGGACAGAATCGATTGACGGGCGAGAAGCCTATCGGCTAGAGCTAGCTCCGGCCAGTGAAGATATGTCGCTGCGGTCACAGACGCTGTGGCTAGATACTGAGTCCTTATTTCCAATCAAACGACAGACAGAGTTCGTTGCCTATGGTGATGACTATGAGTATATAGTCACATATCGGAATGTAACGTTCAATCCGACATTCGAACCTGGAACGTTCCAACTTGAACCACAAGAGATTCCGGACGACGCACAACAAATTCAATTTAATAACTACGAGTCGCGAGCAGCGCTGGCCGACGCTGCCTCACTCCCAGTACCAGACCCGAACATGCCAGCAGAATTCGAGTTAGAAGTTGCTTCACACCGCACATCTGATCCCGAAGTGGCGACACTCAGGTATGAGGCCACTGGCAATGACACCCAGTACAGGATTTGGATTCTCAACGGGACACAGAATACGACTCCGGGAGTGCCCGTGCAAGTGGGTGAGTTCGAGGCAAGGCAAACGCGTACAAACAGGACGGTACGCATTAGTTGGTCGGTGGATGGGACCACCTATTACGTGAGTAGGTCCCCAGCCGACACAGCCAATAATAGCACGCTACGGCGTGTTGCACGCTCGGTTGCTAGAACTACGTGACAGATATCTGAGTAGATATGTCGCTATCTCAGTCTTTGCAGCCACTCATAGGTCACGGTCAGCCGTTTAATTAGAGCGCCACACAGTCGTAGCTGAACGAGGTGGGTCCTGTGTTAAAAATGTTCCAGACAGGTTATCTAGATGCAGGCGTGGCACTTTCGACTGTGGTCAGATGACCAGACATCTTCTCGATTCACAAAACCGACTTCAAGATGTGTCTTGTTGAATTGAAAAAGTCCGATGGCAGCGACAGAGCGGTTGGCCAATTGCTCAGATACATTGGTTGGACCCGTGAGCACCTTGACAGCCTAGAGAATGCCAGTGAGGCTGCTAACAAAGGGCAATTGACCGTCAGTGAACCAACTAAGAAACTGGAATAGGCATTATCACCTCGCTCTAGACCACACACACATCGCCAGTACAATGTTGATGTGAAGCTCAGAACACCAGACTTAGCTATCGACCAATGATCACACGCCGATGGCTGGCCCGTAGGTTAATCACGATCCACATGTCAAATTTAGGAATGCGATGACCGAGGCGACGCGCATCGGGTTGCTCTCCGATATTCATGCCAACGCTGTTGCATTGAGGGCGGTCCTTGACGATATGGAACCTGTCGATGCACTCCTCTGTGCCGGTGACATCGTCGGCTACGGGCCATCGCCCAAGGCATGTCTAAACATGGTCAGGGACCGAAGTATCCCGACCGTCGTGGGAAACCACGATCGCAATGTCGTCAGGGGGATGACCTGGGAATCTGGCGACGAATATGCTCGTCGAGTCCTTTCGACGGACGACCTCGAGTGGTTAGGGGATCTTCCCCGCGAACTCCGACTGTTCGACGAGCGACTCAAAATCGTGCATGACCATCCTGACGAGCAAGACCGATACACAGAACCGGCTGACTTTTCGCCAACACTCCTTGAGGACGAGGATGTCCTCGTTTTGGGCCACACGCACATCCAACACGCTGAGACATTCGATGACGGACTCGTGATCAACCCCGGCAGTGTCGGCCAACCTCGTGACGGCGATCCAGATGCTGCATATGGCGTCGTCGGTTTGTCCGACCTGTCTGTCGATCTCTGTCGGGTTCCATACGACATCGAACGCGTCCAACAGCGTATCGAAGGGACTTCGATTTCTGGCCGGAATGGAGAGCGACTGGTGTTCGATTAGAGGGGGAAGGAACCGAACGCCCCGCCACCGATGACTTACTGGCAAGCACTGATACGCTCCAGCAGACCGGTGTGTCAGTATTCGTCTCAATATCACCCAGATACCCAACGATGGACGGGAACGACTTTAGCCCGGGACGGCGAGTCCGTCGAACATCTCATCTAACGACCAGCACATCGGCAGAACATACACCACGGCCCACGCTCAACCGACTAGTTTGTGAACTATATGCAGTTAGCTAGAGGGTGTCATAGAACAGTTACCACACCAAAGAGCAGGGTGAATGCTGAGGTGGTATGGACTCAGCGACCCTGCAGAATGAGCCTTCGGTAGAGTCGTTCTTCAATGTCGCGGAGACCGAGACGTTAGCGTTGTTTGAGCATCTCTCCTTCGAGTTTCTTGGCGAGTTCGACGTGTTCGCCCCGGCGGAGACGGGGCGAACACGAGAGCATAAACCACCAGAGATGCTGCGTGGGTTCCTCCACTGCTATTACCGTGATATCTACGGAATTCGTCCTGCTGAGCGGGAGCTTCAGAACACGGTTGTCTGGCTGAGCTGTGGCTTCGATCGACCGCCGTCAAGAGACGCGGTCGATCGGTTCCTTACTGACCTCGAACACGTCGTCGACGAAGTCTTTGACCACCTCGTCGAGCAGGCCGCCCGGCGCGGCCTGCTCGACTTGACCTACTGCATCGATTCAACCGACGTGAGGGCGATGCCCGCTGACCAAGATGCGTCGAAATGCTACGATCCAACCGATGAAGAGTACTACTACGGCTACGGCTGTACGATTGTTTCGACCGGACAAAAAATACCGATTGCAGCGGAGTTCACCGAGAGCAAACAAGCGCCAGAAGAGACGGCGATGCGCGTCACCTGTGACGCGCTCGCCGTCGCCAAGCCGATTTGGATGGTCGGTGACAGCGCCTACGACACCCTCGACTGGCACGACCACCTGCTGGCCGCAGGGGTCGTGCCAGTCGCCCCGTACAATGCTAGAAACGCTGACGACCCGAAAGATATCGAATACAGGGTCGAGGACCGCATTGAGAAACACAGCGAGGATGTACAGCTGAAACAATCGATACTAAACCAGACGTACAATCGCCGCACTGGAGTGGAACGAACCAACGAATCAGTGAAGGACTGCGGCCTCGGGCGAACGCACGCCCGAGGCCGCGCCCACGCACGAGCGCAGGTCTTCCTCGCACTGTGTCTTCGCCTGGTCGTCGCAATCACCAATTACGAACGCGGAGACAATCCGGGAAGCACGATCATCACGGTGTGAGAAGAGTTCTATGACACCCTCTTTGAAAAAGGAATTTACGGCTGTATAATCGCTTGGCAGAGAGGGTGAGAAGTATTACATGACACGCTGCTGCTTAGAGCAACCTGGACATCCGGTACGTCATTCCTGATGAGTTGACTAGGGAGAATCCTGCCCGATTGTAGAACTGCTGTTGGTATCGTTTTCTTTTCTCAACGGAGAGCCAAACGTATGTTACACCAGCCTGTTCTGCATGGCCAAGCCCAGCGGCTATCAGGTCACTTCCGATGCCTGCTTGCTGATAATCCGGATGGACAAATATCAGGAGTTCGTGCCGGCCCGTTCCGTCGGGTACGAACCCAATATGGCCGACAATTTTGTTATTAACAGCGGCTACAACATGTATTCCGTCAAGGGCGTCAGAGAGCCATTCGCGAATAGCTTCAACGCTACGTGGCGGAACGCCCTGTGCACGTTGTGTTGGGTCGAAGTCGTCGTACATTGTGACCAGTGAATTGCGGTCACTTTCAGAATATTGACGAATCTGAACTTCTCGATCATTGGCATCAGTGACAGTCACGGGTGGGACAATGGGTCTAATCCGACGTGGTCGAAGACTGGCGGTGAGTGTCCGGATACTGTTCAGCAGTCGCGTGACCATGGTCGCCTCTTCTGGATCCTCAGTACTCATTGGATTTCGAAAACCTCCTATTTTTTCTCCAAAATAGGTGTATCTTCATGATTTCTTACGGCTAGTAGTAAACATCTGGCTCAAATTATATAAGTTCTTTGTGCGAATATTCAAATAACCTTCAGAAGAGGCCTTATCGCTAATAATTCATAGATAAACGCTGTACGCTCCTCATACTCTGGGTTGTCTACAGGCCCTACGCACGTCCGAACTTGACTGACACTCTGATCGTCATATCCTCCCGCTAGTGTACCAACCACTGACACTAACTCGCGTCGTGTCGTGGGGCTTTTCGCCGGCCATTCCACTGTTGATTATTGGTGCTTCGGTCGTCCCTGGTGCAACAGTTAGCATCCAGTTCTTCGAACTGATTTCGACTGCACTGTTGGTCGTCCTGTTTATTTATATGCTGTTTGGTCTGTGGGCCTACAAAAAACATCCATTGCTGTGGCCGGTGTTTCTGGTATTGACACCACTGGCCGTTGTCCTCCATGCAATCGGGGCTGCATGGGGTGTTCTTAGTCCAATCGAGGAGTTTGAGGTCACAACGAAAGTCGCACCCGAGACCATCGAAGAGGTCAACCCAGAATTGAGCGAGGGCGCGATTGCCGCTCATGATGGAGAGGACCGTCTCGTTCGGGACTCAACTGACGAATTCGATACGGAACTGTTCAAAGATTAGCTGTTGGTTACAACTTACAATAGATCTTTTCTCTGTCAAAATCGGTAACAATTGTCGTTGACAACAGGTGTTTTGACCCTGTAGAATGACTGATATGCATGGAAAAGCTATAATTTATTACCTTTGCTTGTACTGATGCGGAACGACTGGCGGAGTTCTGGTCGGAAGCTCTTGATGGTGAACAACAGGACCTTCCGGGATCGCTTGGTCCAGAAATTGTTGAGCGTCCTGGCGGTAGCCCAAATCTGCTGTTCAAAGAACAACCGAAAGGAACGGAGCGCGACCTCCCCATCCATCTTGACTTGGCAACCCAGAATCGTGAGGAGACAGTTGAACAACTCCGTCAGCTTGGGGGATCCGTCCGTGAAACCAAGACCGAAGCGTACGAAACGCACACGGCAACTTGGACGGTAATGGAAGACCCAGAAGGAAACGGCTTCTGCGTGAGCGAATATTAACAATAGCTGGGATGACAGCGGCTTGGTCAGTTATGTATACGTGAGATATTTGCGGTCAGAACCAAATCAAGTACTCACCAGATGGAATAAATTGCGCAGCTATGCTGCATAGATCCTCTATATGTTGCGCTATCTTTTGTAGCCATCTTTATGCGAACATTTTCTACTCGGATCGACACCGCAGTAAATCAGCTGTGAATGGTTTTATAACAGGCTAGTTTGCTGTCTGCTGAGGTTGGATATCCTCCGACGAGTATCTAAACATATCACTTACCCGTGTGCGTACCCAAGTTTCACGTGCTCTGCTTATTATGGTCCCCGGAGAACCACTGCAGGACCCGTCGGACAAACATGAGGAATATCCGCCGATCCAGTGTGATGCATGTCGGTCCGCACTGGAGTCACCCGATGGTATGCCGTCGTTCCTGCTCATTGACCAACTAACGGTTCCACTCGTTGGCTGTACTGATCACTTAAAACAGTTCAAGTCTGTTTGTGGATACACGACTACAGCCACCGCTGAAATCCTAAATCACAGGCCCGCTGGCGGCGTGAGCTGCCCCAGTTGTCACCTCGCACCGTACAACCCACAGCAACCGGTGATTCAGGTTCAGGATGGGGCCGTCGCCGTGCTCGCATGTCCAGAGCACCAATCTGAGATTATCACTCGGTTTCACGCAGGACTGGACACGCAGCAACGGCTGACAGCACAATTTGACGCCTCTTCATAGTGTGACGCAGGCACGGTCAGTGTAGCGTGACCGATAGGCTAGTAGAAGGATAACTGCGAAGAGAGTGATTAGCAGACCGCGCGACTTGGACATGACGTGGCTTCGGTGGTGGTGATTTTGTGGAGTGGTGCCAGCCGGATTCCTGAAACACTGTTCCTTGGGCGATTGTTTCCGCCCATTGGTGTGTCCTCTTCGGCACTGCCATGCTAGCAGCAGCAATTATGTTACTCTGTGCAGCACTGGGCCTTCTGGCACAGGGCGTACAGACGCTCGCGAAGCATCTATACACGTGGCGAGCGTGGCTGGGACGTTGCGCCACACGGTGGTGGTCGCTGGTCAGAGGTCTTACCCGATATCTTGAGGCGGCAACTGTACCGTCGAAGAGCGCAACCGAGTGCGGCGTGCAGCGCGGGCGATCTGGAATAAAGTAGGACTGAGTTGGTTGATGCACTCGGCAAACAAGATACGCGTTCGTGTAACCCAGTGGTGAAAAATTAACACACTGTCGTTAGAAGCGACTGCATGGACACCCGACGGAACCTCTACGTCGCGGCATTCGTTGGTGCATCATTATCGTATATTTTCAACGTGCTTGCGTTCACTGGTACCTTCGATGTGTTCCGTTGGTTCGTGTTCGCTGTCGTTTTTCTCGGCTTTACGTTTGGGTTTGAGAAGTTCATCGGGTGGCAGACTAGATAACAAGAGCCTCGATTGGGACGAGTTGGCACTCAGTGCTGCAGACAACTTCTGTGTGTATCACACCACTCCTGAAGGTATCGAATCGTTCCCGAGGATGCTGTGCATACAGAGCGCGAGCCCTGTAGTATGTCGCCTCCCGCCTCCTGCAGCACAATCGCGTAGCATAGGAAAGGTCGTTTTACTGGTATCACGTTGAAACATCCTTTGTATCGTGAGCAGGAACGCGTATCGTATGGTCCCCTATGTTAGCGAGACGCTGTTTAATGAGCCACAAGGCCGTCCACTTGCACTCGTTCAGTTTGGCGTGTCGCTCACCTTCTTATGTATGTTCGCGTGTACCGCAAGCACCGGCGGCGCAGGCGATGCTAGATGGATATTGGTTCTCGTCGTCGGAACCGCGCTGTCCGGAACCGCAGAGTCTCTCCCCAAGAATCGGCGACAGGCGGCGGGTGTACTCCGTTTCGCGGCAATTCTCGCCTTCGGAATTTTAGTCGCTGCTCCGTTCATCGGTTTTAGATTCATTATTGGAGGATAACCGTCCGTATTGTTGCTCTCTGTGCTGAGCTTCCCCGGCGAGCGTATTGTTATTGGAGAGATAATTCGAAGTGTTACTCTCCACCTGCTTTCCTGCAATCTATTTCAGGCAAATATCCTCCTGTTACGCACTCTCTGGATCGGTCGCGCTGTTACTGGTAGGGGTAGTATAGGTGGGAGCGCGCTATACAGCAGAGTCGCATGACTACGAAGTAGCTATTGATCGGTACAGGAGCGCACCGTCTCCAATCAAGTCGTTCACCTAGAACAACTGCTCGGTAGGCGTGTGTATCCTTTAGTCAGTCACGCATCCGTGATCATGAACGTCGTCGAGATTGTGCTCCCTCCCAATCCGAAGAACGCGAAGCGATACTCGCCCGGTTCGAGGGCCGAGCAGACGTGATAGGCTGGGTTGTAGCCGTTTTGCCGTTCCAATCCGTCGTTGGTGGCCGTGAAGGTCCACCGAAAGCCACCGCCGGGGTACACGCGGACGCCTAAGTCTGTCCAACCGGCTTGGCTCTCTGTAAAGTAGATCGGTTCCCACCCGTCGTGCTGCCGGAGAATATTGTATTTGTATTTTTCTCCGATCCCCCGCGGATTGTCTCCGATATTTGTGAGTGTGAATGTAATGCGCTCACCGATAGTGACGACACCCTTCGATGCCGTCAGTTCGAATCCATTGGCCCGGTCTGAGTAAGAGTCACCAGCGGCGCGGGATACCGGGCGTGGGTCATCGTCGCAATCGATTGGGTCGGGTGGTGTCGTCATCGGTAATTCCCGTATTTGCGACTCAGGAGTCATCTCTGTCCCTGTCTTGCTGGGTGTTGGGGTGAGGTCTGTTGTTGTGTCGGAAGAACACCCTGCCACCAGCGAGAGGCTACCGGTGACAAGCGCGAGGGCTTGACGGCGGCGCATACGTCAGTTGTCTGGCCAAATTGGTAAATGCTTTCTCTGGATCTCGTATACCCCAAAAGCCACAGTGTAGGCCAGACTTGGTCGTGGCCGAACCCGCGGTCAGGTCGAAACTAGGACCGCAAACGGACACGCTACCGATCATCAGCTCGTACGTCGGCTTCCCCATTCAACAAGCGAAACGCCCCGCGCATTAACAGGATGAGCCCAACAAGCCCAGCTATGTAGCCGAGTACATTCACGAAGCCACAGAGCTTGCATCTTGAGGCGGTGAGTATACTGTATATCGTCCCGTTCTTTTTGACACGGGCAGCGGCCACTGTGTCACCCGTTGGATAGTCGAAATCTGGCGGTGACTGATACACCCTGATAAATCCATCAGCACGCAATCCTTGGTCGAACACGTCCTGACCCCCCTCTGAAAGGTTAGTGTACCTGAGCACCTCGGCATCGGGAGGAACTTCTGATTCATCCTCCTCCGTGACGAGAACTGGGTGCGCCGTATCCGGGGCAACGAAAAGGAGTAGACCAGCTATGATGAACGCTGCTACAGCAATTATAATGAGCGCGCGGCCACTGAATCGAAATCCTGCTGGTGTGCCCATTTTAGAGACTGTCTGAAATAGATCAGAGAGCTATTTTCAGTATCTTAATTCGTCAAGCGAGGTAGTGATTTCATGTCCCGTGCAAGTGCGTATATTCTTTGTGGCATCGGTGGCTCTCGCAGGGATGATGGCGCTCCTGCTGTCGATTAGCGCGGATGTCTTCGGCTTCCAGATCGCTATTTTGCAGCCGTCGAGAGCGGGTAGCGTAGCCTTCGCTCTGGCAGTAGCTGGATTCGCAAATGTTTCTCTTGGCGGAGACTCAAATTCGGGCTGAGACACTATGCACATTCAGCACTCCAAGCTGACGAGCAGAGTCGGTCGTCGAGATGCATACGATCTGACTATGTCGCCAGCACTCGTCTGTGATGGATTCACAGATGGATTTTTTATGCGTCTACTAACATGACAGGCCCATGGAAAAGTATGATTCTATCGAAGAATATATTTAGACGCTATCGGGGAGACTCGATGAGTTTGAACAGTCGACGACGACGGTGGACGACCAACAGGCGACGGTATTTCACGACCGCTCGCTATCGATCTCAAAGTTTGGATTAGTCGACACCGTATTCGTGGTCGGCACGGCGGAAACAGCCTCTCAGGCACAGGCGTTCAGTGAGGCTAGCTTCAACTACGGCCTCTCCCTGAAATCGAAACTCCTGCGGGGATTAGGCGGCAACCTCGTCGTCTATCCGGTCATTGTTAGCGAGACAGGTCTCATCGATTGGGTCCAACAGTATGACCCGAAACACTGGTCATCCTTCGAATTTCCAGTCATCATTGACCCGACTGAGGGCACCGTCGATTACTACGAATCGACGCCGTTGTGGGGTATAATCTATTACAAGGGCTTCAGGCAGACGGCTGAGACGATTCTTAAACCATAGACTCCTCATCGACAGACGGCTGGTGAAATTGTGGACCAGAGTGCTTTCTGGTTAGCTCTCTGGATTGAGTGCTCAGTGTCATCCATAATCAGTAACTCTCCAGTACTGACCCCTTCAGTAGAGTGTGCGCGGTCAATGGTGTGGATACTGCGTACTGTGGCCGGTCGGAAGTTCGACTGAGCGGGTCACTGGTTGGCCGAACTGCTCGGGTACTGAAAAGACGGTCTCTAAGGGAATGAGTAGGGAAGCGAATTTCAGGTGTCCGCTTCACCCCCGCTGAAGCCATCGAATCCCAGTAATGCCCATCGCAATCCCAGTGAGGAGGAAGGGGCCTATCTTAATGTAGTCGAAGATGTGACCTGCCGATCCGCTCGTCATCACCTCGTATATCGTTCCCTCGCTCTGGACGTAATAGAAGCCAGTATCATCGGAGTAGTACCATTCCGGTGGCCGGTTTTCTTTGCCGTGAACAGTATAACTGCCCTCGTTAGCCAAGGCCTCTCGGAATGCTGATTTCGCTTCTGGCGACAGATCACCGACCGGAGTGACGGTTTTACTCTCTGGCACTTCGTCGGCTTCAACGGTTCGCGCAATACGATGTGTCGATTGTGCCTCGCCAGGGTGAGGGACCAGAATAAATCCGAGTATAACGATAATGAGACTGGCGATAACGAGAGCACCACCGGCAGGTTGCCGATTGTTTGTGGAGGGCATCGATGGCACCTGTCAACGACGAGTGACAATATCCTTCCGGTATCCTCAGGCGTGGAGCGTAGCGCCATGCGTACCAGAAGGCGACCCGTGCTGCCCGTACAAAAGCGGTCTGAGCGAAACTGGTTTACTTCACAGCGAGACTGAACTTGACCCACTGAGGGTCTGTGGGACAGTTAATTGAATCTCGGTGGTTCCACCAGTCGGTGTGGTAATTCATATCGTCGCCAAGTCACCCTCTGCAAGCGAGTTACCGAAGTTGCCTATGTTAGTTCCACCGACGCTAACATCGAACGGGGCGGCTCCGATGTCGAGCGTTATCTTGAGCCGGTCGGCGCGGTCGTTCAAGACTGGCCGCGACCCGTCGCCGTCCTAGATTATCGTCGTTCCGAACGTTCCGTCGGTGACACCACCCGATTGGCTCTGATGGACCAGACTGTACGAGCCTTATGAATCGACCCATTGGATAGTCGTCTCAGACAGATCGATATTACCGGCGCCCGGCGCTCGACTCACGCTGATGTTCACGACGCCAACACGGTCTTCGCCGCTCACAGTACCGATCTGTCCGGTTGCGGAGGTTACCTGTAGCCGGTTGGTGACTTGGTCAGAGCTCTGTTGCCCTGTCTGTTCGGCGCTTGATTGAAGAAATCCGGCCGTATTGATCAGAACGCCGGCCGCGATTGCCGCAACGAGTACCATCGCAATGAAAACGATGAGCGTGCCGATACCAACCTGTCCACGAGAACCATCTGGGCCCGCGTCGTAAGCGCCTTCTATATAATATCAAACAAATAGAACCGTATATAATGTTTCCTGCAGCATTTTCACACGTGATACTTCCGACATGCTTCGACGGGCTCGAAGTACATTCCTGGCCAGATGGTGAGCTGGTGCGCTCGGCAAGCGGCCAACTCCGGTCAACGCTCAAGACAATGCAACAGGCTGTGTCACCGGAGTTGTTCTCATGGCCGGCCCCAACCATGACCGGTGTCTCATTTTTGTGGATGATACAGCAGAGTGGCATTTCGTTGGGTATCCGGAAACGCTTGTCAGAACTGCCCCCGCGAATGAGAACAAAAATTCGATCAGCGGGTCATCACCAAGTTCACTGATCGCTCCCATGATCGAAATTCACTCCATCGTCCTCTAAGCACTCGTGTTCTGGATAACCATATCTAAGAGTAATACCGGAAACTCAGACAGATAAGTGCATCATCCGCAGCTGTCATTAAATGGCTCTGCCAGCAGGATTTCAGACGGTCTGAGTATCACAACTGGAAATGTGCGAGGTGGATTAATATACACTGAGGTGGCAACGTGTGATCATGGCACAATCGATTTCAGAGTATGTCGAGTATGAGGAGCAAGACGGTGTCGGTGTCTGGTATATTGAGGATATGCCTGCAGCCGTCGAGAGCGGCGACATGGAACAAGCTGAACAACATTATGTTGAAACAGCAAGCGATCCGGAGATGCATAGCGTCGTCGTTGAAATCGGGAATGTAGAAAACGCTAACCGCGAGGTTCTCAACCACGTCAATCAGAACTGGACTGAAGTCTCCGAAGAGTCTGGCGTCAAAACGACTGCATATGTCGCTGATGGGCTGTCACGTCTAGCAATTAGCCAGAACAATGAAGCTGAGAGCGTCACAACCAAAGGATTTGAAGACTTTGACGACGCACTTGAGTGGGCTCAGGAGCAACAGCAGAAGCTCATGGACTAAGACGGTTTAGTTTTGCAGTCACCCTCCATCTGAGATCAGGTTTCACGGTGGTAAGTAGGTATCTTGTCTCGACTGACGGCAGGCACACAAGAGAGGCGTGACTTCGACAGCTGAGAAACGGGTACTCGGGAGCATCAAAGAGTCGAGCGTGTGACGATTGACGAGAAGGTCCGCCAGTGTACGAGCGATATCAGGCGGCTGAAAGCGACGGTGAGCGACGTAAGGTTGCTCTTGAGCTGGGGACTCAACGGATGCCGCCACGTCGACATCTATGTGGCGCTGGAAAACGAGTGAGGAGTCTCACGTTCTACGCTTGCTTGTACAGTGTTGTTCGGGACCAGACGCTGCTTGGTCGCCTCTTCTGGATGGGACCGTTCTCTTGTCGTAAGCTGAATCAGTCTCCGAGCGCGTCGATCCCGGGGTAGTAAACCACTCCAACCGTCTCAGTCGCGCCGATGGAGTGCGTACGCGATGCACACCAGCCCCGCGAACTGGAGTATATTGCTCACTGTCAGGAAATAATCCTGCTGCGGGAGCGAGAGGATACGGAACTGCAGTAGTATTGACCCGACGAACGTGACGGTGTACGTGATGGCGGTCAACAACAGCAGCCCAACTGCGAGATACCGCATTGATGGGTCGCCGTGGCGGTAGAAACTCTGGAGCGATCGGAAGCCGATGTAGAGCCCGACTGCGGCCGAGCCGCTGGCGAAGCCGCTGGCGATAAGCTCGATGACGCGAAAACCGTAGAGGTTCGTCTCGAATACCATCAGAAATCACTCCACAGTCGATGTAATCTGTCAGCTGGGTCCTCATCGGTCTCGGTCTCGATCTCGAAATCGAAGCGACCGTCACGCAGGGAGAAGTGAAGGTCGGTCAACACCGCTGAGTAGACCGAGTCGTGGTGGCCGTCAGGTCGCACCCGCGTCTGTTCGTCGAGGAAGCCGACCGCCTTGAGCCGTTCCACACGCCGATACAGCGTTGACGGGGATGCCTCCGTCCGGTCGGCGAGCTCCTGTACCGTCATCGGCTCGGTACTGGTTGCGGTGAGGATAGCTCTCGCGTACTCGTCGTCAAGGAGGGCAACGACTGTCTCGAGGTCCTGTCCGTCCGTCACTGTATCCCTCGTTGTCATGTCTCGAATATAATCGTCGACGATCCGCTGCCGGTTTCGACCGGGACGTCCCCAGGAATTTGGGTGTTGCACGGGTGTCCGGACGGCTGTCGTGAACTCACCATTCATCACTGGTCGAGCAGGCTGGGCGGGAAGTATACGAGTTCGGTCCAGACGTAGTTCCTGCTGGCGGGCTCTCCGCGGACGAGTATCTGCCACCTCTCTTGACTGCTAACGTCCACTGACAGGGAGTTGCCCGGCCCGATTCGGCCGTAGCTGTCACTAAACTGGGCGTCTGCCGGCTCGGGCTCGCGCGGTCCGTCTGTCCCGTCATTCGCCCCTGCCGAGACGTCTTGCAGGTAGACAGTGAACAGGTCTGCGTCGACTGAATCACCGGCTTCGTGTGTGAGGAGCGCCGTCGAATCGCCCGGCTCCCACGCGAGCCCCCAGGTGATTATCGGTTGGTCGTAGAGGCCGATGCTGTCCATATCCCGGAAGGTATCTGGCGGCATCTTCGCGACGACGGTTGCGATGTCGCCATCAACAGTCACTTCGGCGCGGTCGGCCTCTAGCGCCTCAGGGTACTCGCTGATTCGGTCCCTGATGGACTGTTCCGACACGCCGGCACCGTCCTCGAACAGAAAGCTTCGAGTAGTATAGATTATCGACCCGCCGAATCCGACGCTTCTGGCCTCCAGAACGGCCGTGGAGCCGTCGACGGTGAAGGTTCCTGGCCTGATTCGAGTCCACGGGGGTGCCCCCACACTGTCTGTCATCCGTTCGAACTGGGATTCGGCCTCGTGCAGCCGTGTCTGACGGCCAGATTCGGCGTCGATCCTCGGCCCGACGAACTGCAACGGCTCGTCGATATAGCCCGAAAAGAGTACGTAGTTGTCCCCGTGGGCGATGACCCGCTGGAGGTCATCGCGCTCGTAGATCCTGTATCCCTCGTAGTTGTCGTACTGCTGGTATCCGGTTTCCTCCAGCGCTGCCTTGACGGTGTCCGTGTTTACCGACCCCTTCGCTACGACGCTTCCCCGGGATTCAACCGCCCACTCGAACGCGGAGAGGGCCACACCGATGTCGTCCATCCCCGGTTTGACCCCCTGTCCCCCGTAGGGGGTCCCAAGTAGGTCCGCTCCGCGGTTATCTGGTTCGAGGTACTCCAAGCTCGTTCGGACCCTGTCGAACTGGTCGCCTCGGTCCTGCGTCGGTATCCAGTCCCGGTAGTGTGGTGACCCTGTTTCGGGTTGGTCGACTGATCCGAAGCGGACCCCCTGACCGAATGACGGTAGCGTCGTACAGCCAGCTATTGAAGCACTGCTTACGGCCAGCCCTGCCAGCAACTGCCGTCGGGTACCACACGGTTGGTCGCCAGTATCCTCTGTCATACGTCAGCCGACGATATCCGATAAAAAAGAACGACACCATAGCTGGCAGACCTGACAATCCGTCGGAATTTTTATATACCCACTGGTGCCGAGTAACCGGCTTTTCGGTCTGAACCGGTGACGCGACGGGAGCGTTGATGAAACGGGAAAATGAGAGTTTCACAGACGTTCTCCTCCGAATGACGGGAGACGAGCAGGACGTCATGAAGGGGTTCGGTGCTTGGAAAGACCGCGGACTCCGCGAGGAAGCCGAAGGGATGCGAGAGGAACTTGACGAGGACTTCAGGGAACGTCAGGATAAACTGTTTGGACACTACCGCGCTCATCGACTACCTGCACGGGGACGAGGCGATAGCCGAGTATCTCGAACATAACGAGCCACTCCCGCTCTTCGTACCTACGGTGGCACTCCAGAGGTATTCGCCAGCGCGGGCCGATTGCGGGGCCGTGACGGCGTTGAAGAGGCCCGCGATGACCTCGATTGGGTCAAACCACTGGAACTCTCCGCCGACGGGGCAGCTGAAGCTGCATTGGTAAGGGCCGAGCTCCAAGAGAGCGAGAATAAGATCGGTTCGATGGACACGTCGGAGCGCTCAAAGATCGTTCGTTTGAGCGACTGCCTCAGCAGCCTGTGTCCGAATCCCCTCGACGAAGAACTCTAACCAAGGCTCCCAAGCGCCCATTTCGCCGACCGTGCGCATCCGGTCGGCATACTCGATCTTCATCCAGGAGGCTGTTGCCCGCCATTTTGCTTGCAGTCGTTGGGCTCTGTTAAAGTTCTCACCAGAGAACAGGTCTTGGTCCGGTTGTAGTCAATACAGGCTTCGTTTGTATCGACTGTTTCACCCTTTCATTTCAAAAATCAATAGTGTTATCAAATATCGGTCACGTAAGTGTAACCAAGAGGACCGTATACGGCATATTCTACTCTACGATGGATAAACAGTCGCTCACACGTCGCGCTGCTCTCGGTTTTATAGCTGGAGGTGGCATGCTGCTGGTGTCTGAGTCGCTTGCGTTTACACAAACCAGTGCTCGCCGCAAAAGCGACCTTGACACGGCAGCAGATGCCAACGCACTTCTCGGATTGGTCGATACATCTAGGACTGCTCAGGTCTCTGGAGAGAATGACACGGCAACCGTGTACAAAATAACCGATAACATCGGTTCGCTGTCTGAGTCAGATATCGATGTGAGTGTTGTGAAGTTGGTTACACAGGACGGGACAGAGGTTACTTCTCCACCAGTTGATGCTACCGTCCGAAACACAGGCTTCGGCCAGTTTGACGTGGACATCAGTTGTACCAACAAAACCGATGATCTCGGGGATTCATATGAAGTTGTCCTCGATTTTTCGGCGACAACGGACGACATATCGGTTACTGCGACCCGGAGAACCAGTCCCAGGTCCTACGTCGATATCAGCTGCACATTCGACTACGGCGATTCGAACAACTATCGTGATGGTAATGATGGTGACGCCCCTCAACCAACAGATCCGAGTGGGAATATCGAGAATCCCGCTGCAGTCAACGACGACGATAGTACAACTGCGGCAGCTCTCTCTTCGGGGGGGCAGGAGGACCTCAAAGTTGGATACTCACTGCCGGCGGTAGACGAGACAGCCGCTGAGTACGAGATGATCTTCGACATAGAGCGCATTCAGATCGGCAGTGGCTCCTTTGGATTCTATCTCGTCAATGGTGCTGGCCAGCAGCTCACGACTCGACAAGTCCTTGCCACGGGGACCAACAGCTACCCCTTCACAGATTCAGAAGAGCAACAAATCGCTGCAAATAACGACAATCTCTATTTGATCCTCGACTCAGATACCAACGGGAAAGGCAATAGAGAACTCGAGATTGACTACTTCGAGAGGGTGTCATAGAACTCTTCTCACACCGTGATGATCGTGCTTCCCGGATTGTCTCCGCGTTCGTAATTGGTGATTGCGACGACCAGGCGAAGACACAGTGCGAGGAAGACCTGCGCTCGTGCGTGGGCGCGGCCTCGGGCGTGCGTTCGCCCGAGGCCGCAGTCCTTCACTGATTCGTTGGTTCGTTCCACTCCAGTGCGGCGATTGTACGTCTGGTTTAGTATCGATTGTTTCAGCTGTACATCCTCGCTGTGTTTCTCAATGCGGTCCTCGACCCTGTATTCGATATCTTTCGGGTCGTCAGCGTTTCTAGCATTGTACGGGGCGACTGGCACGACCCCTGCGGCCAGCAGGTGGTCGTGCCAGTCGAGGGTGTCGTAGGCGCTGTCACCGACCATCCAAATCGGCTTGGCGACGGCGAGCGCGTCACAGGTGACGCGCATCGCCGTCTCTTCTGGCGCTTGTTTGCTCTCGGTGAACTCCGCTGCAATCGGTATTTTTTGTCCGGTCGAAACAATCGTACAGCCGTAGCCGTAGTAGTACTCTTCATCGGTTGGATCGTAGCATTTCGACGCATCTTGGTCAGCGGGCATCGCCCTCACGTCGGTTGAATCGATGCAGTAGGTCAAGTCGAGCAGGCCGCGCCGGGCGGCCTGCTCGACGAGGTGGTCAAAGACTTCGTCGACGACGTGTTCGAGGTCAGTAAGGAACCGATCGACCGCGTCTCTTGACGGCGGTCGATCGAAGCCACAGCTCAGCCAGACAACCGTGTTCTGAAGCTCCCGCTCAGCAGGACGAATTCCGTAGATATCACGGTAATAGCAGTGGAGGAACCCACGCAGCATCTCTGGTGGTTTATGCTCTCGTGTTCGCCCCGTCTCCGCCGGGGCGAACACGTCGAACTCGCCAAGAAACTCGAAGGAGAGATGCTCAAACAACGCTAACGTCTCGGTCTCCGCGACATTGAAGAACGACTCTACCGAAGGCTCATTCTGCAGGGTCGCTGAGTCCATACCACCTCAGCATTCACCCTGCTCTTTGGTGTGGTAACTGTTCTATGACACCCTCTACTTCGAATTAAACTCGGTGTGACTCGTTTAGCGCGCAGTTCTACTGAGCGTTGTATTCGCCTAGTTGAGATTGATAGTATACGATTTCGGTAGTAGCGACTTGTACAACAGGCCGTGAATCGATCAGTACAGGAGTTTTATGCCTCATTATAAGAGCCAACGTATAGATTAAAAAGCCAATAGGCGATTACACTCACAACTATAACACCGAAGCTCCCAGCCAGCCAGTTACCATTAACAACAAACTCACGGATACCTCCTGTAGCGCCTCTAAAGGCAAATAGGACAAGTAAAACAAGTGCTAAGCGGCGAAAATAAAAACAGAGGCCCTTTCCAAAGTCATGACTATCTGTGTTCATGTTCTGAAATTATCATCTCTATCTGAATAGTTCTTTCCCTGTTCAGTTCGCAGTAGCTACCTAACGGCTGTTTCAGCGGTATCAGTGTCAAACTAATAGTATTCCAACAAAGCTTCCCATCCCAATATTTTCTACCCTGAGTGGTCCCAGTTCTGGATGTTTCTATGACACGCTCTAACAGGAAACAGCTTGGTCCAGTGGTCGGGTTTCGAACCTTCCGTAGTGGATTGTGCTTGCGTGTGGCTTCCCTACCGATATAGAGGACAGGGTTTGAGAGGGGGCTCGACGTAAGAGGTGTATGGAGAAAAATCAACTCGTTGAACTCGCGCTCTACTATATTGCAATGTTGCTGCTGGTATTTTTCATTCTTGAACTATCCCAGGCCGTTGTGGGTGACATTGCAATCTGGCTCGAATTCGGTATTATCCTTGTTGTTGTCTTCGCGTATCGATATATCGCGGTCTGGCTCGGTATCGACCCCAGTGGCCGAGAGTAAGGGGATGGGCTAGCGAGCCAGGCCAGTTGCCTTGTGGGTACGCTCACGGGCTCTCTCAGACAGTTATGCCTCGGCTGACTTCAGCAACAACCGCAGCGGACGAAGACACAGCGGTTGAGAGCGTCCCAGCGTATCGGGGAGACTTTTTTGTAGCATTTGCCCGAAGAGAATCTATATGTCACGCCGATGTGTCTCATTCGACGAGGACGGCCACATCTACGAGTTCTCTCCGGAGATGGATCCGGTCTATACAGCTGCCGACGGGGAATCGCTCACAATCGAGACTATCGATAGTCTCAATAAAACGATTCAGACTGGTGACGACCTCCTTGATTCGATTCCGGACGAAGTGAACGCAGCGACCGGCCCAATCGAAGTAGAGGGTGCTGAGCCGGGTGACATCTTGGCGGTCGAGATTGAAGCGGTGCGGGTCACCGAGGGCCAGGGCCGAGTGGTCACGACGCCGGACTTCGGATTGCTACAAGACGACGAAGAGATTGAACACCCTGCGACCCGAATCACCGAAGTCGATGGTGACACGATCGAATTCGACGGCCACGAAATTCCGATCGAGCCGATGATCGGGACAATTGGTGTGGCTACCGCAGAAGAGACCATCACGACACTGACCCCTCACGACCATGGTGGGAACCTCGATACCACCGACATGACCGGCGGAACCACTGCTTACTTCCCCGTATTTCAGGACGGGGCAATGTTGGCGATGGGCGACTCCAAGGCCGCTATGGCCGACGGAGAGATGTGCGGGACAGGTGCCGAAATCGGGACCGAAATCGATGTCACGGTTTCAGTGATTTCGGACCCCGGTGTTGGACTCGACCGTCCCATTGTAGATACGGGTGAGAATATCAAGTCAATCGCCAGCGCCGACACGATGGAAGAGGCAGTCAAATTGGCTAACCGTGATATCCTTGACCTCTTGCAAGCCGATCACGACATGTCGAAGACAGAGGCATACCTGTTTTCCAGTCTTGTTGGCGGACTCGAAATAAGCCAAGTCGTCGATCCACTCGTAACCGTGCGAAACTCCATCCCTGCAGAGCACTTGTCGCACCCATTCTGATTCGGGTATGGTGTCGCAGTTGTTGGTCGGTTTTGTTGAATTGGATGTGTTTCTCGCGAGGATTCAACGGCTGGAATAACGTGAGCAAACGCCAGTAGGTGATAGTCTCTCAGGTGGGGTTCAACTACCCCCGCTATAGATTATTCTATACGCCACATTTCACTATAATAACCCATTGTATATACTCTCTTACTACCGGAGAGATGTGCTCATAGTGTAATTGGGTGAATGATATGATGGCCGAAAAGAATTATTACTATAGGGATACTAAATATGCCATATGAGCCGGCGAGACCCACTTGCGAAAGAGCAAAAAGAGTTCAAATGTACCAACTGTGGCTATCGGACAACGGCACCGAGCAGGGAACTCACGTGTCGCCGCTGTGAGGGACGGATGAAAGATGTCGTGATTCCGTAGGCAGTCACTGGCAGCCTCCTGATTAGCTTGAAACCGATATACTAAACGGTGAAATGAATCTCTGAGCTACAGCTGGAGCCACATTCGAGAGGTTGTGCTCGAAGCCATCTCGGAAACCTTTGAGACACTGTCTCCGTATCCTCTACTCGTCAGAGAGACACAAAGTACGAACGCAGTGGAGTAGGAACGGCTATTACTCTGCCGCTCTTGCATAAGAGATTGTTGATACTGGAGAGCGGTAGCTGCGGAGTCGAAGAGGACAAGGGCACCGCGCCAGTGGTGCCCGACACGAATGATTCCGCTCGATGTGTTTGGGTTGGAATCGGTCGCAGCAGACCTGTTGGAGCAGGTTCGCTGGCGTGACGGTGTTACCTGTCCTCGCTGCCGTTCTGACCGGACGGTCAGAAACGGCAGCTACAGAGAGTTTCAACGGTATCTCTGTAAGAATTGCGACCGCACGTTCAACGATACTCCAGAACAATCCCTGAAGTGAATGCTGGCCGCGTCCATGGATCACTTGGCCGGGTACATCCTGACCCAGCGGTGCTAGATCTGTTCACTGAGTATGGAATCCAGTTCGTTCTTGGATTGGACAGCCACACGCCTGTGGAACTCTCGGAGCGAGTCCCCCAACTACGAGCGGTGACTGGAACTTCAGACCGGTATCCTGTTTCTGAGGTACTACGTGACAATCAACAGTAAGTTCTGGAAACTGCGCTTCAGTGGGTTCGGTTGCTGGATGTTATTTTCCGTTTTGATCGCCTTCAGTAGCCTTCCCATGGTACGGTCAGGACGCTCTCACTGGAACGGCCCTCACCAGACTGGGGCTAAAAAATGGGTCCCATGCCTGTGAGACCAGTCGTTGGATATAGTTTCTTCACCTGTGAAAGCGAGTGAACTAACTGCAAGGTAGACCTTCGAACGTACCGATTTGCCCTATCCGGGACATCAGTGAGGAGCTCGAGCGGACAGATATATTAGTCAGGTCGGGCCAGCCTTTTGACGCTCCTTTTGTACCAGATACACCAGCAACCCAAGTATTCCAAGAAGTCCGTATGCCATTCCGCGAAGTTTCGGGTTCCAACTCCCG
This sequence comes from Haloarcula marismortui ATCC 43049, assembly GCF_000011085.1. Lineage (NCBI taxonomy): Archaea > Methanobacteriati > Methanobacteriota > Halobacteria > Halobacteriales > Haloarculaceae > Haloarcula > Haloarcula marismortui. Next base: position 8,812 of record NC_006397.1, on the reverse strand, counting down.
TTGTCTGACACCCGTCAGACCCCACTATTTCTACTATTAGAATTACACATTAGGATAGAAGAAGTAAGAATGGCCACCCTCCCCCCACTATTTCCACTAAAGCTAGTAGGACAGGTAAGTTAGGCTCCGCACCTCATTTCTTTCACTAGAACTAGTCCCTACAACAACACCGCTCTAGCTCTACTACGGTCTAGCTATAATGCTATTATTATAAACTTTTCCCTAGATCAAAGTTCATTTTCTGTAGTCGTCGCTACTTCGTTGTTCTTTACTGGAAATAGTGGGGGGAGGGTGTACCAATAATCTACACCATTCCATCCTACTTCAGTCTCCTGATTACACTTGTTTCACCGATATACTGGAAACGGTGGGGTCTCTAACTCTTATAAAAAGGTATTTACTGGAAATACTGGAACCCAGTGGTCTGACCCATCTGTCACAACTCATGATACAGTGACTCCGATTTACTGGAAACGGTGGGGTGTGTCTAGTCCCCCCACGACACGCTATATACTGGAAATAGTGGGGTACTATCGCTCCACATAGCGCCAAGCGGCAGTTATCTCGTATATACCTAATTCCATTCTACTGGTCTTCAACCGCACCGCGATAGAGCGCAGGTGATATAGTGGAAACAGTGGGGTCCTCCCCATATATCGGAAGGGTCACCCAGTCCTGGTTATACTGGAAATAGCGGAAACGGTGGTCGAAACAACTATTGTGGTAGCCTCACTCATTCACGCATAATATGGGTCCTCGTTTTCAACCGGACGACACGCTGTACAAACGCCGGAATACACTCAAAGTCGAGTATGTGCCGGATGATATTGTTGGCCGGGACAACGAGATTGAGGAATATGAAGCTGCTTTACAGCCGATAATCAATGGTGAGTACCCCGATAACATCTTCATCTATGGAAAGACTGGTGTCGGGAAGACTGCTGTGACGAACTTTCTACTTAATGAACTCCGAGAATCAGCGGACCATTTTGAAGTCGATCTCACCGTCATCTCGCTGAATTGCGATGGGCTGAGTACGAGCTATCAGGCTGCAATCAGCCTCGTGAATAACCTTCGCGGTCACGAGAACCATATCGCTGAGACCGGCCATCCTCAATCCAAAGTTTATCGTCTCCTCTGGAATGAACTGAATAAGCTTTCTGGCAGCGTTATCATCGTTCTCGACGAGATCGACCACATCACGGATGATACCTTCCTCTACCAGATCACCCGTGCCGATAACAACGGCTATATCGACAATATCCAGCTTGGTGTCATTGGGATCAGTAACGATTCGACCTTCCGCGAACAGCTCGATGCGAAGGTGCAGTCATCTCTCTGTGAGACGGAGATTTCGTTCCCGCCATACGGCACGGAAGAACTCCAGAAGGTCCTCGAACAACGGGCCGAGATAGCCTTCCACGAGAGTGCGCTTGAGGATGGCGTCATCCCGCTGTGTGCCGCACTCGGTCGCCAGGATGGTGGTGACGCCCGACGGGCGATCACGCTTCTGCGGAAGGCTGGCGACCTCGCTCGCACTGAAAACGCAAACTCGGTTACGACTGATCATGTCGAACGCGCTCAGGAGAAGCTTGAGGCCCAACAGAGCATGGACATTATGCGCGACCTCACTGAACACGAGCAACTCACACTCTATGCGCTGACCACGCTTGCTGCAGAGGGGGAAACACCCGCCCGCTCTCGGATTGTCTATCAGCGATATAAAGAGCTCTGTGAGTTTCAGGGCCGAGAACCGCGAACTGCGCGCCGAATGCGCAGTTTTCTCTCAGATTTCGAAATTCTCAATCTCACACTGTCTGAGATGGAACATCGTGGTCAGGACGGTGGCACGTACCGTCAGCATGAACTCAATCGCGATATTGCGACTGTCGTTGATGCTCTCCAGACGATTATTGGCGAGTTTGGCGCACATCAAAGTATCATTGAGTACCTGCCCGACTCCGGCGAGGAGTTCGCCACGATGTGACGAGGAAAACACACACCACTGTTTCCGGAGAAAACCGCACTACCTCGGACCAACCAGTGCAACGTACCGGCTCTTGACCTTCTCACCCGCTCCATCTATTGTATCTTTCGGCTTAACCACCCTGAATATTGCTCCAGCATTATCCATCGCTGACACGCCGAAGCAGCGCCTCAAACTTCTCGCGCTGGAGTGGGTGTGCATATACTCCATTCTCCCCCCTGGAAGGTCTGATTTCCCGACTTGCAACACCTCACTGTTGATTTCGACGGAGCGTTAACGCTGTCAACATGCCACATCAAATCTGTCCTGAGAAGATGTCTACGATCAAAGCGAAGAAACGTGACAATGCGTCGTTCAGCGACGCCGTAGCACGACTCATCGACGGGGCGTTCTCTCAGAGACCTTCGCGGTGCGTTCGATGAAGATCAGGTAGCCGATATGCGAGACACCATCGGGCAGGCTGGTCAGGACGACCGTAATGAAGCCCGTGATGTCGCAGGGCGATTTGAATGATTTCGATACGAGCCTTATCTTGGATATCATCGACGCTGTCGTAGCGGCCGTTGAGAAGGAACGTGAGTTCGAAGTAGCGAATGTTCCACTGGTGATTTCGGCGATAACAGTCTTGGAACTGTACATCGGCGTCGTACGGGGTCAAACTGGACGGGGAAGTAGAAGGTCGCGCACACACGCGCGGAGCGCCCATAGAAGCCGTGCTTGACTCATCCGCGCTGGCTAACACGAACCTAAGCATTTCCCGCCGTGCTGGTCGGCTATTCGGTGAATGCATAGCTAACCGCAGACGACGGCGAAGGGAGCGGTATTGGCAAAGGACGCAGCAATCGCTGCAACCGTTTTGGGGCGTAACGAGTCCGTTTTCGTCGGTGATAGAGGAGACTTCCTACGCGCAACTGATTTATTTCTCACCTCTGAATCGCGGATTGTGCCGACCTGAGCGATGAAATCCTCCACCGATATCCAGATAATATCCCTCAAAACTTGACTATACTTTTGTAACTGTCGCTCAACTTCGCCGGTCCAATACACTACTGAAACCACCCGTGTGTATGCCACGCGTGTGCCGTGTGGTTCCTGAACATGGCGGGTCCAAGACCGTCCATTTATATACTCCCCTCCCATCGGATGTAATGCGAAGGTCGCGCCGGGCAGCATTCCCGGAACGACACCCCAACGCCACCCCCGTGGTGGGTTGGGTCACTCGCTTAGAATGCGAGGCCAGCGAGGCTTCGTGTTCGTGTATGAGGATTCCACCCCTGCGGTCCGCCGTTAAGATGGAATCTGATGTGAGCCCACGGACCCATGCAGTAGTCAACATTGGCGTAGGAACCAATGTGTTAGCTTCCGACGGAGTGCAACCACTTCCGCCGCTGATGTATATCAGCACATTCCGGTTGATCCTGCCGGAGGCCATTGCTATCGGAGTCCGATTTAGCCATGCTAGTTGCACGAGTTTAGACTCGTAGCATATAGCTCAGTAACACGTGGCCAAACTACCCTACAGACCGCAATAACCTCGGGAAACTGAGGCCAATAGCGGATATAACTCTCATGCTGGAGTGCAGAGAGTTAGAAACGTTCCGGCGCTGTAGGATGTGGCTGCGGCCGATTAGGTAGATGGTGGGGTAACGGCCCACCATGCCGATAATCGGTACAGGTTGTGAGAGCAAGAGCCTGGAGACGGTATCTGAGACAAGATACCGGGCCCTACGGGGCGCAGCAGGCGCGAAACCTTTACACTGCACGACAGTGCGATAGGGGGACTCCGAGTGTGAGGGCATATAGCCCTCGCTTTTCTGTACCGTAAGGTGGTACAGGAACAAGGACTGGGCAAGACCGGTGCCAGCCGCCGCGGTAATACCGGCAGTCCGAGTGATGGCCGATATTATTGGGCCTAAAGCGTCCGTAGCTTGCTGTGTAAGTCCATTGGGAAATCGACCAGCTCAACTGGTCGGCGTCCGGTGGAAACTACACAGCTTGGGGCCGAGAGACTCAACGGGTACGTCCGGGGTAGGAGTGAAATCCTGTAATCCTGGACGGACCACCAATGGGGAAACCACGTTGAGAGACCGGACCCGACAGTGAGGGACGAAAGCCAGGGTCTCGAACCGGATTAGATACCCGGGTAGTCCTGGCTGTAAACAATGCTCGCTAGGTATGTCACGCGCCATGAGCACGTGATGTGCCGTAGTGAAGACGATAAGCGAGCCGCCTGGGAAGTACGTCCGCAAGGATGAAACTTAAAGGAATTGGCGGGGGAGCACCACAACCGGAGGAGCCTGCGGTTTAATTGGACTCAACGCCGGACATCTCACCGGTCCCGACAGTAGTAATGACAGTCAGGTTGACGACTTTACTCGACGCTACTGAGAGGAGGTGCATGGCCGCCGTCAGCTCGTACCGTGAGGCGTCCTGTTAAGTCAGGCAACGAGCGAGACCCACACTTCTAGTTGCCAGCAACACCCCTGCGGTGGTTGGGTACACTAGGAGGACTGCCATTGCTAAAATGGAGGAAGGAATGGGCAACGGTAGGTCAGTATGCCCCGAATGGACCGGGCAACACGCGGGCTACAATGGCTATGACAGTGGGATGCAACGCCGAAAGGCGACGCTAATCTCCAAACGTAGTCGTAGTTCGGATTGCGGGCTGAAACCCGCCCGCATGAAGCTGGATTCGGTAGTAATCGCGTGTCAGAAGCGCGCGGTGAATACGTCCCTGCTCCTTGCACACACCGCCCGTCAAAGCACCCGAGTGGGGTCCGGATGAGGCCGTCATGCGACGGTCGAATCTGGGCTCCGCAAGGGGGCTTAAGTCGTAACAAGGTAGCCGTAGAGGAATCTGCGGCTGGATCACCTCCTACTGACCGGGATCAGGGCCTTGCCCTGACCCACCTACACTTGGTTGTTGGTCACAACAACCAGACGGAACTGACTGGTGACCACAAGTCACCGCGAGTCGGTAAGCGCCGACTACTGCATGGGCCCGCTGGGCTCACAAGACCTATCCGAGGCGGATATCCCCACACGGGGATGTCGGGTGCAACTCCCGACGGGTCCGTACTCCGTATCGCTTCGAAATCCGTCCCCTTAAGTGTGGGACGGCGTTCGAATGTGATACGACGACAGATGCACCAGGCCGGGTAAAACCGAGCCTGGGAAGGGTCGATTCGCCCACCATCTCCACCTTGGGGGCGAGTATGAAACCGTGTGTACGTGCGATCCAGGCGTCCACTGGACTCGTTCAGTTGAACGAGTCACAACGACGTTGGCTACTATGCCAGCTGGTGGATTGCTCGGCTCAGGCGCTGATGAAGGACGTGCCAAGCTGCGATAAGCCATGGGGAGCCGCACGGAGGCGAAGAACCATGGATTTCCGAATGAGAATCTCTCTAACAATTGCTTCGCGCAATGAGGAACCCCGAGAACTGAAACATCTCAGTATCGGGAGGAACAGAAAACGCAATGTGATGTCGTTAGTAACCGCGAGTGAACGCGATACAGCCCAAACCGAAGCCCTCACGGGCAATGTGGTGTCAGGGCTACCTCTCATCAGCCGACCGTCTCGACGAAGTCTCTTGGAACAGAGCGTGATACAGGGTGACAACCCCGTACTCGAGACCAGTACGCTGTGCGGTAGTGCCAGAGTAGCGGGGGTTGGATATCCCTCGCGAATAACGCAGGCATCGACTGCGAAGGCTAAACACAACCTGAGACCGATAGTGAACAAGTAGTGTGAACGAACGCTGCAAAGTACCCTCAGAAGGGAGGCGAAATAGAGCATGAAATCAGTTGGCGATCGAGCGACAGGGCATACAAGGTCCCTTGACGAATGACCGACGCGCGAGCGTCCAGTAAGACTCACGGGAAGCCGATGTTCTGTCGTACGTTTTGAAAAACGAGCCAGGGAGTGTGTCTGCATGGCAAGTCTAACCGGAGTATCCGGGGAGGCACAGGGAAACCGACATGGCCGCAGGGCTTTGCCCGAGGGCCGCCGTCTTCAAGGGCGGGGAGCCATGTGGACACGACCCGAATCCGGACGATCTACGCATGGACAAGATGAAGCGTGCCGAAAGGCACGTGGAAGTCTGTTAGAGTTGGTGTCCTACAATACCCTCTCGTGATCTATGTGTAGGGGTGAAAGGCCCATCGAGTCCGGCAACAGCTGGTTCCAATCGAAACATGTCGAAGCATGACCTCCGCCGAGGTAGTCTGTGAGGTAGAGCGACCGATTGGTGTGTCCGCCTCCGAGAGGAGTCGGCACACCTGTCAAACTCCAAACTTACAGACGCCGTTTGACGCGGGGATTCCGGTGCGCGGGGTAAGCCTGTGTACCAGGAGGGGAACAACCCAGAGATAGGTTAAGGTCCCCAAGTGTGGATTAAGTGTAATCCTCTGAAGGTGGTCTCGAGCCCTAGACAGCCGGGAGGTGAGCTTAGAAGCAGCTACCCTCTAAGAAAAGCGTAACAGCTTACCGGCCGAGGTTTGAGGCGCCCAAAATGATCGGGACTCAAATCCACCACCGAGACCTGTCCGTACCACTCATACTGGTAATCGAGTAGATTGGCGCTCTAATTGGATGGAAGTAGGGGTGAAAACTCCTATGGACCGATTAGTGACGAAAATCCTGGCCATAGTAGCAGCGATAGTCGGGTGAGAACCCCGACGGCCTAATGGATAAGGGTTCCTCAGCACTGCTGATCAGCTGAGGGTTAGCCGGTCCTAAGTCATACCGCAACTCGACTATGACGAAATGGGAAACGGGTTAATATTCCCGTGCCACTATGCAGTGAAAGTTGACGCCCTGGGGTCGATCACGCTGGGCATTCGCCCAGTCGAACCGTCCAACTCCGTGGAAGCCGTAATGGCAGGAAGCGGACGAACGGCGGTATAGGGAAACGTGATTCAACCTGGGGCCCATGAAAAGACGAGCATAGTGTCCGTACCGAGAACCGACACAGGTGTCCATGGCGGCGAAAGCCAAGGCCTGTCGGGAGCAACCAACGTTAGGGAATTCGGCAAGTTAGTCCCGTACCTTCGGAAGAAGGGATGCCTGCTCCGGAACGGAGCAGGTCGCAGTGACTCGGAAGCTCGGACTGTCTAGTAACAACATAGGTGACCGCAAATCCGCAAGGACTCGTACGGTCACTGAATCCTGCCCAGTGCAGGTATCTGAACACCTCGTACAAGAGGACGAAGGACCTGTCAACGGCGGGGGTAACTATGACCCTCTTAAGGTAGCGTAGTACCTTGCCGCATCAGTAGCGGCTTGCATGAATGGATTAACCAGAGCTTCACTGTCCCAACGTTGGGCCCGGTGAACTGTACATTCCAGTGCGGAGTCTGGAGACACCCAGGGGGAAGCGAAGACCCTATGGAGCTTTACTGCAGGCTGTCGCTGAGACGTGGTCGCCGATGTGCAGCATAGGTAGGAGACACTACACAGGTACCCGCGCTAGCGGGCCACCGAGTCAACAGTGAAATACTACCCGTCGGTGACTGCGACTCTCACTCCGGGAGGAGGACACCGATAGCCGGGCAGTTTGACTGGGGCGGTACGCGCTCGAAAAGATATCGAGCGCGCCCTATGGCTATCTCAGCCGGGACAGAGACCCGGCGAAGAGTGCAAGAGCAAAAGATAGCTTGACAGTGTTCTTCCCAACGAGGAACGCTGACGCGAAAGCGTGGTCTAGCGAACCAATTAGCCTGCTTGATGCGGGCAATTGATGACAGAAAAGCTACCCTAGGGATAACAGAGTCGTCACTCGCAAGAGCACATATCGACCGAGTGGCTTGCTACCTCGATGTCGGTTCCCTCCATCCTGCCCGTGCAGAAGCGGGCAAGGGTGAGGTTGTTCGCCTATTAAAGGATGTCGTGAGCTGGGTTTAGACCGTCGTGAGACAGGTCGGCTGCTATCTACTGGGTGTGTAATGGTGTCTGACAAGAACGACCGTATAGTACGAGAGGAACTACGGTTGGTGGCCACTGGTGTACCGGTTGTTCGAGAGAGCACGTGCCGGGTAGCCACGCCACACGGGGTAAGAGCTGAACGCATCTAAGCTCGAAACCCACTTGGAAAAGAGACACCGCCGAGGTCCCGCGTACAAGACGCGGTCGATAGACTCGGGGTGTGCGCGTCGAGGTAACGAGACGTTAAGCCCACGAGCACTAACAGACCAAAGCCATCATTCATACGCACTGTGACTCATTCACCGACGATTTAACTCGTCGCTGAACGAGTCCAGGCGCAAACTGGATCGCACGTAATCACACGGTGGAAGAGTTAATCGAGACTGGTACTATCGCGGTTCGATTCCGTGACTCGACGTTAGGCGGCCACAGCGGTGGGGTTGCCTCCCGTACCCATCCCGAACACGGAAGATAAGCCCACCAGCGTTCCGGGGAGTACTGGAGTGCGCGAGCCTCTGGGAAACGCGGTTCGCCGCCACCATTCATACCTTTCATAGCCCACTCAGGAGAGATATCTCTCCCGAGTGGGCTTTCCGTATTTAAACAGAGCCGAACCACTCAGTAAATGACCGGTTCTCGCACTCTGTGGAATACGGCTTCAATCGGTGAGATCAGACGTGCGACTAGCGATCGTGATCGAGTCGTTGAGTCACAGCCTAGGCGTTTGCAGGCAACGGTCTGGATCTTGTTGCATGACTCGTCGAATCTCGGATCAACGAACAGGATGGCTCCCGTGTTGTCAAAATATCGAATGATAGCATCCAGAACAGTCTATCTAGTTCGATTACTGTCAGCAGCAGTTATACTAGTGGATGAGAATGTGCGAGATACACCCTGTT